>CAYUVM010000186.1:0-7953 GCA_964447935.1 uncultured Cytophagia bacterium
TGCTGGTCGACGCCAGCGAAGGCCCGCTGCCGCAAACGCGCTTTGTGTTGAAGAAGGCGCTCGCCATCAATCTGCCGATCATTCTCGTGATCAATAAAATCGACCGCCATGACGCGCGCATTCAGGAAGTGATCAACGAAGTTTATGATTTGTTCATCGATCTCGACGCCAATGAGCATCAAATCGAGTTCCCGATTATTTACACCAATGCTAAGCTCGGGGTGGCGCACCGGAAGTTGGATGACGGCTCGCAAAATCTCATGCCGCTCTTCGAAACGATTCTCAGCGCCATTTCCGGCCCGCACGCGAATGACGATGACATTCCGCAATTTCTCGTGACCAATTTGGCTTATGACGATTATGTCGGCCAGCTCGCGATCGGGCGGTTGCGGCACGGCAAATTAGAAATGGGGAAAACCTATTCGCTGTGCGAGGACAATAATCAGGTGCGCCCGGTCAAGTTCTCGGCGTTGTACAACTTCAAAGGCCTGCAACGTTTTCCGGTGGACATCGTTGAATCCGGCGACATCGTCGTCGCGGCGGGCGTCGAGGGCATTCATATTGGCGACACGATCTCGGATCTGGAAAACCCGAAGGCGCTGCCCCGCATTCATGTGGACGAGCCAACGGTTGCGATGATTTTTTCGGTTAACAACAGCCCCTTCTCCGGCCGCGAAGGGAAGTATCTCACCTCGCGCCATCTCCGCGAGCGGTTGGAAAAAGAAATTTTGCACAACGTGGCGCTGCGCGTCAAACCGCTGGAACGCGCGGATTCATTCGAGGTCTGCGGCCGTGGGGAGTTGCAACTCGCGATTCTCATCGAAACGATGCGGCGCGAGAACTACGAGTTTATGGTTTCCAAGCCGCGTGTGATTACCCGCGAAGAAAACGGCAAGGTGCACGAGCCGATGGAGCACGTGTTTCTCGATGTGCCGGAGCAGTTCATCGGCATCGTCAATGAAAAACTCGGCTCGCGCAAAGGCCGCATGACGAATTTAGTGAATCACGGCACCGGCCGGGTGAATTTGGAGTTTCGCATTCCCTCGCGCGGCATGATTGGCTATCGCAATGAATTTCTCACCGACACCAAAGGCACCGGCGTGATGAACACGCTGTTCGACGGCTATGCGCCGTGGCATGGCGCGATTCCGCAGCGGCTTAGTGGCGCGCTGGTGGCGGATCGCGCCGGCCGGGTCACGCCGTATGCGTGTTACGGTTTGGAAGAGCGCGGTGAAATGTTCGTCGAAATCAACACGGAAGTGTACGGCGGCATGATCATCGGCGACCGCAACCGCAACGGCGATCTCGACGTCAACATTACGAAAGAAAAGAAGCTCACCAACATGCGCAGTTCGACTTCCGATGCGACGATTGTGCTGCGTCCGCCAAAAATTTTAAGTCTCGATCAGGCCATTGAGTTTATTGCGGAAGACGAGTTGGTGGAAGTGACGCCCAAAAGCATTCGCATGCGCAAGATGGAATTGGACGCGGACAAGCGGGCGTCGATGAAGAAGAAATTGGAAGGGGCGCGGGAGGAATAAGGTTTTGTCGTAGCGCTTTCATGGCGCCAAGCTTGGCAACCCAAAAAACTGTTGCTAAAAATGACAAGCTTTTGTGCTGCTTTCATGGCGTTCTCGCCTGAAGGCGATACTACGAGCGATGCGGCAATATGGAGTTGGATGCGGACAAACGCGCGTCGCAGCGGAAGAAATTGGAAGGGCGCAGGATGAATAATTTTTTTGAATGTGGATTTTTTTGCTCAGTTTTGTAGGGACAGGGTGAAAATAGCCCCGCGATAAATCGCGGGGAATGGGAGGGCCTCAAAGTTTTTCTCAAAGTTTTTCTAATACTTTCAGAAAATAATCCAGCGCGTGCAAATGATCGACGTGATCCGGCGCGGTGTTGCCGGCGAAGCCGAGCACGGCAAAATGATGCCGTCGTGCCGCGCTCAATTGCTGCATGCCGAGCGGGCCCCATTTTAAAACTGGCCGGCGCGCGATGCCGAGTTTTTGCAAAATAAAATCCGTCGCTTCCGTGGTGCTGACAAACGTGCCGGGGAAAATTTCCGAATGGGTTATTAAAAACTTTTTAGATGAATTTTCGCGCGCGGCCTCGCTTGCAAATCGAATGAACGCCGCCACGCCACTGCTGTCGATTTGCCCGCCTTCCGCCAGCACGCGCCGCTCGGGAACGTAGCTGGCGTGAATGCCGTCGAGCAGAAGAATCGCATCCACGCGCGCGAAGTTTTGCGGCGTACTGATGATTTTCCGAATCGCGCCATAACCGGCGCTGAAGCCGCTCAAAATAATTTTTCGCAGTGTGACCGGCCGCGCGAGTTTTTCCTCAAGGCTATCTTTGAGCACGGCGATTAAGGCAGGAAACTTGGTCGAGTCTTCAAATGCATTGTTGTAAACACCGGAGTCGCCGCCGAGATTGATGGTCACCGCAACGAGCGCCTTTCGATGTTTCGTCGCGGCATATTGCACGATAAATCCCGCGCCGTGAAAATGCAAGAGCAGATCGAATGTTTTTGCGTCGCGGCGTTTTTGCGGAATAAAAATTTCAATCGGTTTCGGCAGCAGCTCGACGATTTTAAATTCAAGTCCGGGATACTTTTGTTGCGGAACCCGCTCGTGCGCACGTGTTTTTTCGATCATCGGCGAGGGATTCTGCGCGGCAGGTTTGGGGGTATCAGTTGGTTGCGCCGCTAATAGTGCCGGAAACGCGCCAATTATGATCAGCGCTTTCAAGGCTTCAGGAATACTTATTGACAAAGGCTTAAACATTGCGTATTTTATAAGAAAATTTAGCGCACAGAAAACAGTATGGATAAAATATGAGCACCACCGTCGAACATGTTCTGACCCAAGCTTTGCAAATGCCTCCCCAAGATCGAGCGCTGATTGCAGAACGTCTGCTCTCCAGTTTGGACGCCGAAGCTGATTGGGAAGTTGAAGTTGCATGGCAGCAAGAAGCACAGCGCCGGATTGGAGAAGTTGATCGAGGCGAAGTCGTCTGTTTGCCATGGGAGCAGGTTATGAATCGTCTGCGGGGCAATACACATGGCCGCAAAGCTTGAGGTCCATCCGGAAGTTTACGACGAGCTGGAAGAAGCCCGTTCGTGGTATGAGGAGCATGCACCGGGATTGGGAAAAGAATTTTTAGATGAAATCGAACGGGCCGTTTCGACAATACAAAAAGCGCCGGAAGCTTGGCCCGTTTATTCGAATAATGTTCATCGATTTCTCGTGCATCGTTTTCCATTTGCGATATTGTATCGATATAGCGATTCCACCATTCAAATCATTGCTGCGATGCACCAACGCCGTAAGCCGGATTACTGGAAAAGCCGGAAATTCTCGTAGATAGCAACACTTTTATTGCTGCTTAAGCCACTTTCTCGCCACGCTTAACTGCCGCTGCACCGATTCACTCGCCGTCCCCCCAATCGCGTTTCTTCGCTCCACGCTCACGCTCGCATCAAAACACTTCATCACCTCATCGTCAAAAGCCGGGTGCAGCGCGCGCCAAAACGACATCGGCAACTCGTGCAAACGGAACGCAACTTTTTCGGCGTGTTGCACCGCCTGCGCCACAATCGTGTGCGCTTGCCGAAACGGAATGCCTTTGCGTACGAGATAATCGGCAATGTCCGTCGCAAATAAACTGCTGTCGAGCGCAGCGGCCATTTTTTCTGCCCGAAAACGGCAGGTTGCCAGAGCACCGGCAAAAACCTCCAAACAATCGCGCGTCGTCTGCAAAGCTTCGAAGACGAGCGGTTTATCCTCCTGCAAATCACGGCTGTAGCTCACCGGCAGGCCTTTTTGCAGCGCCATCATCGAAGTGAGCGCGCCGATCACCACGCCGGCTTTGCCGCGCACCAACTCGAACGCATCGGGATTTTTTTTGTTCGGCATCATGCTGGAGCCGGTCGCGAATTTTTCCCCGGGGTCGATGAACCCAAATTCCTGTGTGCTCCACAAAATAAAGTCATGGCAATAACGGCTGAGCGTCGTGCAAATATCGGCGCAGATAAAAATGATTTCACCGCAAAAATTGCGGGTGCCGGTGGCATCAATCGAATTTTCCATCACGCGGCTGAAACCCAGCTCGCGCGCCAGCGCCGCACGATCAATCGGAAACGCCGTGCCTGCCACTGCACCGCAGCCGAGCGGCATTTCATCGAGGCGATGAACGAATTGGGCCAACTGCTCGCTGTGCCGGCGGCAGGCAGAAAACGCCGAGAGTAAATAATGTGCCAACCGCACCGGCTGCGCTTGCTGCGTGTGCGTGTAGCTGGGGAGAATAATGTTCTGCGAAGTTTCGGCCTGCTCGATCACCACACCCACCAAATTATGAATCGCCGTTTGCAACTTGACACTTTGCTTTTTCAAATAGAGCCGAAAATCCGTGACCACTTGATCGTTCCGGCTGCGGCCCGTGTGAATTTTCGCGCCGGCGTCGCCAGCCAACTCCGTTAGCCGGCGCTCGATGGCGACGTGAATATCTTCATCGCTCGGCAGAAATTTGAATTGTCCGCGGCGGAACTCTTCCGCAAGGGCGCGCAAGCCGGACTGAATTTTCGTCTCTTCAGCAGCCGTGAGAATTTTTGCCGCCCGCAACGCTTTTGCCCAAGCGCGATTGACGGCAAGATCTTCTTCCCACATCGCGCTGTCGATGTCTATCGACCGGCTGAATTTTTCCATCAACTCTGCCGGACCGGTTGCAAAACGCCCGCTCCAAACTTTTGCCGAATTTTTCTGCGGCTGGTGGCGCAAGCGTTTACCGTTTTTATTCAATTTATTTTTCATAAGTCGTCAAGGAGTGACAAATTTAAGTTTGTCACATTTTAGTCGCGTTTGAACTTGCTGTAATCCGGATGCCGGTACTCGCTCATGCCCGTGCCTTCGATGTCGATCAGCGCTTTAACTTTCAGCGGCAAGCCGAAGAGATTGATGAAGCCTTCGGCGTCGTGCTGGTTGTAAACGTCGTCTTCGCCGAACGTCGCGTAATCTTCGCGATACAAGGAGTACGGCGATTTGCGGCCCTGTACGATCACATTGCCTTTGTAAAGTTTGAGCCGGACGCTACCGGTTACTTTTTCCTGCGTTTTCTGAATGAACGCATCCAGCGCCTGCCGCAGCGGCGTGAACCATTGGCCGTTGTAAACCAGCTCGGCGTAACGCGGCGCGAGTGACTCTTTCATGCGCAGCAATTGGCCGGAGAGCACAACGCTTTCCAATTCGCGATGCGCCGCATACAGAATCGTGCCACCGGGCGTTTCATACACGCCGCGCGATTTGATGCCGACGAGACGATTCTCCACCATGTCAACGCGGCCGATGCCATTCTCACCGCCGATTTTGTTGAGTGTTGCCAGCAAGGGCACCGGCGACATTTTTTCACCGTTCAACGCGATCGGCTCGCCGTTTTCAAAATCAACCGTAATGATCGTCGGGCGATCCGGCGCGGCTTCAGGGCTGACGCTCAAGCCGAACATGCTTTCCGGCGGGGCTTGCCACGGGTCTTCCAGCTCGCCGCCTTCGCTCGATAAGTGCCACAAATTTTGGTCGTGGCTGTAAATTTTTGTCAACGAGGCAGTAATGGGAACATTTCTTTCTTTCGCATAACGAATGGCCTCCTCGCGCGAGCGAATGTTCCACTCGCGCCACGGCGCGATCACGCGCAATTTGGGATTGAGCGCTTTGAACGTCAACTCAAAACGAACTTGATCGTTGCCTTTGCCGGTGCAGCCGTGCGACACCGCATCCGCGCCTTCTTTTTCCGCAGTTAAAACTTGATGCTTCGCAATGATCGGGCGCGCGAACGACGTGCCGAGCAAATACTGGCCTTCGTAAACCGCGCGCGCTTTCAGTGTCGGATAAATATATTCGCGAATAAACTCCTCGCGCAGATCGTCGACATAAACTTTGCTGGCGCCGGTTTTCAACGCTTTCTCTTTCAGTTCTTCCATATTATCGCCCTGCCCGATATCGGCGGTGTACGCGATCACCTCGCATTTATAATTTTCCCGCAACCACGGAATGATGATCGAGGTATCGAGACCGCCAGAATAGGCGAGAACGACTTTGCGAACGTGTTTGTCCATCTTGGTGAATCCTTTCCTGATAAATTTACGTTTTATGAAATTCGTTTTGTTCTTTATTCTTTGGCTGGAATATTGGCAAGCTCGATCAGTTTTTCAACCTCTTGAATTAAGACTTGCACGTTGGGTTGGTTAAAACTTATATGGGGCGCCGGAATACGATGATGTTTGATATCAGGCGGGACGTGTTTATGATGAGGAAACGAGGGAGCGAGCTCTGCATCATTGGGATGCGGTTGCGCATCATACCAGGCTATTTTCTCATTGTTGTGCCATAATTCAGAGCCGTAATCTTCAATGCTCACCACCTCGTTATCATAACTCAAACGCTCTTTGAGTGAAATGCGATACCCTCGTTTAAAAACAAGCTCGCCCACCAATAGCGCTGTTCGTTTGCCGCGACGTATAACGACAAGAGTTGATCCTTGAATGCTGGTGAATCGCTGCTTGAGAGTATAAATAAACTCCTCGTAGTCACGAAGCGACTGCAATGGATTCATGGCGCGCGGTTTTCCCGATCACATGGGCCAGGGTCTGCGAGTTTTCTCGCAACACCTGAATAGCAAGACGATACTGTTCCTGGCGACGGAGGAAAATTTTGTATGCACCGGCCCAATCAGCCCAATCTAACACCCAACTATTATCTTCGGGCTCCTCGCCGCTGGAGTAGGCTTCGAAAAAAGTCTCGGAAAGAACGCCGTATTTGCGTTCAAAATTTTCCAAATCTTCTTTGAGAGCATGAATATCAGCGATGATTTCTTGTAAAGTCATGGCAGTAATCCTGCATGAAATTTTTTTCCAGTCAACCTTCTTATGGTAATAAAAATTTATGAAAAGAGCAAAGATTTTTCCTGAAGTAGGGGACACTGCCTTGATGCAGCATTTATTTCAGAATCGAGAGCAGCGGTGTGCCCGTTAGCGCCTGCGCCAGCAAGCCAAAGCAAATGCCGCCATAAATGACCGAAAATAACACGGTGAAAGCAGTGGCGTATGATCCGATAAAACCCAGCCGGCCGCGATATTTGAAGAGCAGCCAGCCGATGAGCGGAATGATTTGAAGCGCATGCAAACCCAGCGCGTGGGCGATGCGCAAATCGCCGCCGGTCGTGCTCCAGTTCACCATCGGCAAACCGGGGCCGCCGTCCGGCACGCCGACGCTGTGCGCCTGGCGCGCGATCATCATCTGCCCTTGAAACGCGAAAATCAAAAACAAAAGAAATCCCAAACGAATGCCCCACAAATAGGAGTCCGGGATCGCCGGTTTCTTTACCAAAAACAAAACGAAGGCCCAAACGTCGAACAGCAGATTAAGGTAAATCATTATTCCCATCATTGAAAAGATGATCATGTCATAAGACGTCGAGAAATTGAAATGCGATTGCACGCCGCGCGCCGCCTGGCTGTAGAGGCAAACCATCTCGATGAACATTAAAACCGTCACGCCGTAGCTGATGAAGCTGAATGAACGCCGGCTGTCGCGCACATAATGCAGAAACCACGCCAGCGTCCACAAATAGGCGGTTACCGAGAGGCAAAACTTCATCGGCTTGATCCAGGTGTTGACTCCCGTCACGGTCCGCGAATCAAAAAATGAGACAACGAACGCGAAGAGGAACGCGGCAATCAACAGCCAGCCCAATGCCACGAGCGGTGGATTGCGTCGATAAAGTTCACGCAAAAATTCACGCATATTAGTTTTCCACCAAGGTTTGTTTCTTTGCCGCGAAACGAAGCAGAAAATAAAGCAGGAGGCCGATCGGGCCAAATAAAAACGTGAGCGCGAGGCAGGGAATCACCAGGAAATGATTGAGGCCCAGCCGTTGCGCGTCGCGCACTTCCCAACTGCC
>CAYUVM010000187.1:0-7942 GCA_964447935.1 uncultured Cytophagia bacterium
AACGCTTGCCACAACGCGGCGTCCACACATACGACCAATTGGAACAGCGCCCCGCGTCGCAAATGCGCTGCCCGCGATGCGTGACGGCGACGCCGAAGCAAAGCATATCGCCGGATTCGTTGACGAGCGAGTTTTTCATTTGCTTCAACCCTTTGCCAAATTTCCAATGCAGCACGGGAAATTGTAACTCGCGTAATTTTTCTTCAAACAAACCGGCAACCAGCACACCATCGAGCGATTTTAAAAGCGCAGGCGTCACCACCTCGTCAGTGTAGTTTTTCGATGCCACGACACCCGCGAGCAATTCACCGCCGTCGGGCAAAAGACGGCGGGGTTGAAATTTCAAATTCTCCAAAACCCACAAATCTTCGTCGTACAGAAGTTGTCCGTAAAACTCATGCACGAGCACATCGATCTTTTGCGGCGGCCGAAAATTTTGCAAAGGGGTTTCGATGACTTCAATCCTTTGCGCCAAATTTTTGGGCAATTGCGCGACGCGCTCACGTGCCAGTTTTGCCAGCAAGGGATTTTGTTCAATCGCATAAACCTGACGTGCCCCCAACTGGGCCATTTCAATAGAAAGCACGCCGAGTCCACAACCGCCCTCGACACACACGGCACCGTGAATGTGTTTTTGCTGTGCGCGCAACAGGCGTCGAAAGGCCCGCGTTCGCTGCGTGTCGTCATAAATCGAAATGAACGCCAGCAGATCGTCAACTTCGCGAAAGCGGCGCGGCGAGAGACGGTTCAGAATATCCATGCGGATTCACAGAGCGCAAAGTGCGGAGCGAATAGAGTAATTGCCCTACGCCCTGCTCTCTGCGCTCTGCCCTCAGTTCGTCCCTTCTTTCCGATCCAACAAAAACATTTCCCAAAACAACGAGGTGGCGTAGCCTTGATAATCCGTGTTGGTTTTCTTGCGGAAGCCGTGGCCCTCATCTTTGCCGATGAGGTACCAAACACTGCCGCCGTTTTTGCGCACGGTTTTCACCATCTGCTCGGATTCCGTGGCCGGCACGCGCGGATCATTGAGGCCTTGAATCACGAACAGCGGTTTGGTGATTTTATGCGCGTTGGTGGTCGGCGAGATTTTCAGAAGAAATTCGCGCATTTTCGGATCACGTTCGTCGCCATATTCGACGCGGCGTAAATCGCGGCGATACGCCGAAGTGCTTTCGAGAAACGTCACGAAATTGCTGATGCCGACCACGTCCACCGCGGCGCGAATGCGGTCATTATAATTGCATAACGTGGCCAACGTCATATAACCGCCATACGAGCCGCCGGTCACGCCGACGCGGCTGGCGTCCAACTCCGGCTGCTTGGCGATCCAATCCAGCAGCGCGCCGATGTCTTGCACGGACTCTTCGCGTTTGTAACCGTTGTCCATCGCCAAATACGTTTTGCCGTAACCCGTCGAGCCGCGCACGTTCGGCACCAGCACGGCGATGCCAAGCTCGCTGAGCAAATATTGATAACCCGAACTGAAGCTCGGGCGCGCCTGGCCTTCCGGCCCGCCGTGAATGTTGATGATGACCGGGATTTTGCCAACGCTATTTTGCGGCTTGTAATAAAACGCCGGAATCATGCGCGGCTTGCCATTCACTTGATCGAACGTCGGGTAACGAATCAATTGCGGCGCTACGAATTTCTCCGCCTGCAAACCGCCGACCTCACTGTGCGTCCAGCGCACCAATTCTTTGGTCGCCAAATTAATCGAGTATGCATCGCCCGAGGTTTGCGCATTGTTCAGCGTCATGCCCAGCTCGTTGCCGTCTGTGGAAAATTCCAAACCGCCGATCAAGCCGACAGGCATGGCCGGCAAACTCATCGCAACCCAGTTGGTTTGCCAATCAAAAACGTACAATTTGCTGATGCCGTCTTCGTTGCTGACATACGCCAACCGCCGGCCATTGTCGGACAGGGTAAAATCATCAACATCCCACGCGAGATTGGCCGTGATCACCGTTTTCTTATTGGTGGCCAATTCGTAATACGTGAGTTGCTGAAATTCGCCGGACTCATCGGAGCTGTAATAAATCCCGTCGCCGTCTTTGCTCCACAATGCGCCGCCGTAGGCGATTTTTTTGTCTTTTTGCGGATTGAAAGGCGTGAGTTTTTTCGTGGCGAGGTCGCAGATATAAAGATAGGATTCGTTCGCCGAAATGCCGTGCTCGACGATGAGCTTCGTGTTATCCGGCGACCAATCGCGCGCGCTCCAACTGCCTTTGGCTTCAACGACGATTTCCGAAACGCCCGGCTTATCGAGGCTCATCACGCGCACGTCGCTATCCGTGCCGTTGCGCAGTGTGCTGGAGAAAGCGATCCACCTGGCGTCATGCGACCACAGGCCGCCGGTGTTGCGCGATTTGCCGTCCGTGAGCAGCGTGGTTTTTCCCGAGGCGATATCGAAAAAATAACCCTGAAAAAATTCCGCGCCGCCGGTGTCCATGCTGAAGATAAAACCGTTGCGGTCTTTGCCCGGATAATAACTTGCGCCGCCAACCGGCTCTTTGAAAAACGTCAACTGCCGGCGCGCGCCACCCGGGCGCTCAACGAAATGAATCTGACTCGTTTCGCCGAAGCGCGTCGAGATCAAGATGCCCAGCCCGTTGGGATTCCAGCCCTGAAACGACGCCGAACGCACGTTTTGATATTGATTCATGCGCTCGACAATGCGCGGTGGAATATCGGGGATGCCGTCGATCACCAGACTGCCCAGTTCGCGCGGCTGCGAAAACGCTATCTGGCTCAAAACGGAAAAGATGAGCAACAGAAAAAACGAACGCCGTTTGGACATGAGTCACCTCACTAAAAATTTCGCTGCGCCAAAACAAATTTACCAAATTATACACCGAAAGAAGTTGAAACGCAAGGGAATTTTCGGCGGGAGAAAATAAAAGCGGCAATTTCATTTCTAAAATTGCCGCCTTATACAAACTTCTTCTGCAGTGATCTAAAACTTATCGAACCAGACTCATCTGCCTGACTTGGGAAAAAGTACCTGCCTTGATCTGACAAAAATAAATTCCGCTTGTCACAGGTTTGCCAAGATTGTTTTTCCCATCCCAGCGAATACCGTAATAACCCGCTGCATACTCGGCATCGACTAATGTGCGAATTTCTGCGCCAAGCGTATTGAAGATCTTCACCACCACATGATTGGCTTCCGGAAGTTGGAAACGAATCTCGGTTTCGGGATTGAAGGGGTTGGGATAGTTCTGGAATAGTTGGTACTTTGACGGTGCGACATCGCTTGCATGGTGTGCCGCGGGTTTGCCCAAGCCCTGCTGAATGAGTGCAATCGCATTTTGAGCAGCAGCGATTAAAGGTTGGCCTTCCGCCCGGGTAAGAATTCCGTTACTGATGAAATCGTTGACTTGACTGATAAACGCATCCAGTTGGTTAATCGCAACTTTTGTAGAATTGGGCTTGCCACTGGCCAGTTGATCGAGCGCATTCTGAAGCTTTGTCAGCAATGCATTGCCCTGTCCGTTATTGACGGTTCCAGACGCGATCAGCGCTTGCACCTGCGCCATGATGGCTTCAATTTGCTCCTGGGGCGTTGAGACACTCAAAAAACGAAGGAGGCCGAAGTCACGGCTCGTGCTTGCACCCGGCGTGGCACCGCCTGCCACTACGATCTTACCATCTATCTGCAAAGCGACGGAACTGGCGCCAGACTCCCGATCAAAAGCGGTGGTGATCAGACCATTGGTGCCAAAGCTGGCATCGAGTGCGCCATTGTTGGTGTAACGTGCCAGCGCGAAGACATAGTAACTGTAGTTGAAAAGCGTGCTTCCCACCACCACAATCTTGCCATTCGCTTGCAGCGCAACGTCGTTGGCATATTCCAATCGGGAGCCAAAATCCGTCATGATCCAACCATCATTATCAAAGGTGACATCCAGACTTCCATTCGCATTATAACGCGCGACAATGAAATTGCTGCCCGTGGCGTAGTTACTGACATTTCCGGCAGCGATGATTTTCCCGTCCGGCTGAATCGCAAGCGCATTCACAGTTTGATCATTGAGACCGAAATCGGTGACAACCTTGCCATCTCCGTCAAAGCTCACGTCAAGAGTACCGTTGCTATTGAGACGCGCCAAGCCAAAACCATCCGTGAAGTTGTTAAGGCGTGTCCGACCGGCGATTAGGATTTTGCCATCTTTCTGCAGGGCGATTGTGTTAGCAATATTGACGGCACCGCCGAAGGTGATCATAACCTTGCCGTTGCTGCCGAAGCTGACATCCAAACTGCCGTTACCGTTATATCTTGCTATTGCAAATACTCCCGAGGTCGCCGCATGTCCTCCCACAACAATCTTACCATCGGGTTGCAATGCAATATCGCTGGCGAAATCATAGGCGTTGAAATCGGTTATGACTTTGCCGCCCGCACCGAAGCCGGGATCCAAGCTGCCGTCCGTGTTGTATCGCACTACCACGAAATCCGAATTCGGATAGTTGACATAGGTGCTGCCGGCTACCACGATTTTGCCGTCATTCTGCACCACAGCACGCGAGGGGTAATCATTGCTGTGCCCGATATCAGTCACGACCCTACCATTGATGCCAAAGCTGGCGTCCAGGCTGCCATCGAGGTGATAACGCGCGACGGCAAAATCGGTTGTCCACGCATCACTGGTGGAGCCCACAGCGACAATTTTGCCGTCGCTGGGGCTGATCACAACATCGGTGGCGCCATCCGAGTTTGGGCCGATAAAATCAGTTGTCACCCAGCCATCACCATCCAGGCTGGTATCTAAGCTGCCGTCGTTATTATAGCGCGCGAGCAGGAAGTCGGTGCCCGTAGCGAAAAGGCCCGTATAAATGTCACCCGCGATGAGAATTTTGTCATCACTTTGAATAGCGACGCTGCTGGTCCTGGCGTTGATCGAGCCAAAATTATTTTGCACCAAGCCATCGCCACCAAATCCGGTATCCAGGCTGCCATTGCTGTTATAGCGAGCTACGAGTGATTGCTCACCAACAACCACAATCTTGCCGTCCGATTGCAGACCAACGCCGCAGCCCTGGTCATTAGAATTACCATTGTCAGTGGTGACTCTGCCACCAGTTCCAAAGCCGGTATCCAAACTTCCGTCGCCGTTGTAGCGGGCCACTGCGAAGTCCCTAGATGCCAAGCCACTTTGCATGACAAAACCCGCTGCCACAATTTTGCCATCAGGTTGCAGAACCACGCCCTGAGCAATTGCACCCAAACCGCCGAAACTTGTGGTCACTTTGCCATTGCTGCCAAATGAATTGTCCACGCTGCCATTGCTGTTGTAGCGCACGAGCGCAAAATCGGCGCCGCCAAAGGAGCCCACCACCACGATTTTGCCATTCGTCTGGATTACAATATCGTATCCGGCTTCGGCATTGGCGCCGAAATCGGTGATGACAATACCGCTGGCGCCAAAACTCGCGTCGAGACTGCCATCGCTATTATAACGCGCCAATGCCAAGTCAAGAGCGAACGAGTTGCTTGAAGTATACCCGACTGCCACGATTTTCCCATCGGGTTGCAGCTCGATGGAATAAAGGCTTGAATAATTGCCAATAATAGAGATGACTTTACCGTTGTTGCCAAAACTGGCATCCTGGCTGCCGTCATAATTGTAACGCACGAGGGCGAAACCAGTCTGGCCTGTGCCACCGGCAACAATTTTGCCATCTGGTTGAATGATTAAGCTTCTGAGCACATCATTTCTGGAGCCCATATCAGTGGTCACTCTACCGGCCGTGCCGAAACCGGCGTCCAGATTTCCATCCGGCATGTAACGCACTAGCGCGAAATCAGCGACGCCGTCGCCATAGGTGTAACCGGCAACGACGATCTTGCCGTCAGCTTGTGCGACAACGACACCGTAGCCCGTATCAAAATTTGGTCCGATGAAATCAGTAGTGACTCTGCCACCGTCGCCAAATGTCGGATCGAGACTGCCGGCTTGCGCCAAACAAAATTTGGGTAAAAAAGCCGCCAAGAGAAATCCAACACAGAACAAAGCCGCAATACCATTTTTGGTAATAAGCCGACTGTGTTTACTCTGCACATTCATAATCATAGAAAACCTCCTCTTTAAAATGCAAAATCTCTTTATTCTAATAAACGGTTTTGAATGTGCTACACCCTATCAATCCGCAAGATAAAGGCAGATTCATGCCCATCATCCACTATACTAGCCATCTTAAGTCAGTTACTCGCAAATGTTCTTTTGGCTTCTCTACTTAATTGAACGCGCACCTTCGCGAGTGGCTCGACTTAAATCAGCCTTCCCAAAGAATCGTCAAGGTAGGTTGAGGAAGAAAACGCACCTACAATTTTAATAGCAATCAATATGCCGAAATTTTACAATGTATTTAAATGCTTTAAAATAAGATCTTACCATAGATGACAACTATCTTGTTTTACAGTTTAGTTTGCAAAAATAAGAATTCTGCTTGCCTAATTCTCAATAATTAGAAATCCAGCAGTCTTAAATTGAGAATGCGGAAAGAGACATGTTGACTTGACAATTAAAAGAGAATTTGTATATTAATCAAAACGTTTTCACGCATTTCAAAAGGAAACCAGCGGTGGCCAACCTCGAACTCTCCCCCGATGCCATGCAGCGCATGGGCGAAGCTTCCCTGCGCGCCGTGATTAAACATCTTATCGAGTTGCCCAATTCGCCGCGCTCGAATTTGGCCAACTCGGCGGAAATCGCCAAAGCGTTGCGCGAATCGCCGCCCGAAACCGGAACCGATTTCGACACGCTGCTGAAATTTCTCATGGAACGCGTCATACCGGTTTCGATCAATTCGGCACATCCCGCATATCTGGCGTACATTCCCGGCGGCGGCCTCTACCCTTCTGCGATTGCGGATTTCATCGCCGCGGCGACGAATCGCTATATCGGCGCATGGTACGCGGCCCCGGCCGCAGCGCGGCTTGAAACCAATGTGCTCGAATGGTTCGCCGAATGGATGGGTTATCCTCCCACGGCTCGCGGCATTACGACCACCGGCGGTTCACTCGCAAATTTCAGCGCCGTGGTCACGGCGCGCCAGCACATTCTCGGCGACGACATCGCCAAGGGTGTGTTGTATGCCTCGAATCAAACGCATCATTCGGTGATGAAAGCCGCCATGCTGGCGGGCATTCCGGAGCGGCAGCATCGCTTGCTGCCGGTCGATAAAAATTTCCGCGCGATTCCCGAGCTTTTTGAAAACGCCATTCGCGAAGATTTGCAAAAAGGCTTGCAGCCGTTTCTTATCGTTGGCAGCGCCGGCACAACAAACACCGGCGCGATTGATCCGCTGCACGAACTCGCCGATCTCAGTGAAAAATATTCGCTGTGGTATCACATTGACGGCGCGTATGGCGCTTTCTTTAATTTATGCGAAGAAGGCAAACGCAAGCTCAATGGCATCGAGCGCTCAGACTCGATGTCGCTCGACCCGCACAAAGGCCTGTTCACGCCATACGGCTGTGGCAGCTTGCTCGTGAAAGACGGCGAGCGTTTGCGTCGCGCGCATACGATGACGGCGGATTACATGCAGGATCAATTCACGCCGGCAGGCGAAACCAATTTCACCGAACATTCCCCCGAGCTATCGCGCTCCTTTCGCGGCCTGCAAGTCTGGCTGCCGCTCAAGCTGTTCGGCGTGCCGGCGTTTCGCGAAAATCTTGCGGAGAAACTGCGTCTCACCCAATGGATGTATGAACGCTTTCTCGCCGAACCCGGCTTTGAATGCCTCTCCGTTCCCGATCTCTCCGTCATCACCTTTCGCTATCGTCCTCGGCGCGGCGACATTGACCGTTTCAATCGCCGGCTGCTTGAAAACATCGTCAAGAGCGGCAAGCTTTTTCTCTCCAGCACACTGCTCAACGGCGCGTTCGTGATTCGCGTGTGCATTTTGAGCTTCCGCACGCATCAGCAGGAAGTTGAAG
>CAYUVM010000188.1:0-7916 GCA_964447935.1 uncultured Cytophagia bacterium
ACCAACTGGGCACGCGACTCGGCATGCAACGTGACGGCGTCACGATAATTGGTCTGTATCAGTTGTAATTTTTCCAAAGCCACCACCGACTGCATCCAGTTTTCCTGGGCGCGGGCCGTCAGCGCTTCCTGATATAAATTTTCAATCAGGTTCGAAGCCACCGGCGCCGGCGCGGCCGGTTGGGGTTGCTGCTGCAAACGTTGTTCGATCTGAGCGAGCAGCTCCGTGGTATTGCGATAACGCGGATTCAGGCGGCGCACGCGTTCGAGCGCAGCAAGGGCGCTGCCGACGTCGTCACGGTTGAGTGCAGCCACGCCGTCAACGTAGTAACGCGCCACGATGGTTTCGGTGCTTTCATTTTCCAGCGCGCGCTCGGCTTCGGCCAAGCGTTGGCGGGCCTCGCGGAAATTTTCATCCGTTTGCAAAATTTTTTCAAAGGCTAAGATTGCCGCCGTCCAATTTTTCTCGCGCAGCGCGGTGGTGCCGGCCGTGTAATCTTCTTCAAGCTTCGCTTGTGTTTGTTGCGTCGCCAATTGTTGCCGGACGGTTTCGAGCCGCGCCGGGGCATCTTTATATGCGGCGTTCTGTTGCAACAAAGCTTCGTAGGTGGTAATCGCCGCAGCAAGATTGCCGGCCGCCGTTTCCTTCTGCGCTTGCTCGTAGAGTGCCGTCAAAACGCGTTGATTGGTTTCAAACTTGACCAACGAATCAACTTTGGCCGCGAGCAACTCGGATTTTTGCGGATCGAGTTCCTGGCGCTGCAATTCTTCGACAAAGCTCCGCGCCTGTTGCGCGTTGCCCTGGCGCACGGCTTCTTCAGCAGCAAGTTGCAAGCGCTTTGATTCCTGCGCCTTTTCAACCAGGGTGATGAAGTTCTGGAAATTTTCCGCGTTGTCATTTAGCCGGCGGCCGTCGCGCAATTCCACCAGCGCTTCTTCATAGCGGCCTTGCTCATACAAACAGCGGCCAAGTTCAAACAAAATTCCGGCGCGGGTGGCGCGATCAACGGCGACGGTTTTGG
Organism: uncultured Cytophagia bacterium; assembly: GCA_964447935.1. Classification (GTDB taxonomy): domain Bacteria; phylum Zhuqueibacterota; class Zhuqueibacteria; order Zhuqueibacterales; family Zhuqueibacteraceae; genus Zhuqueibacter. Next base: position 1,022 of record CAYUVM010000188.1, read on the forward strand.
CGCTTTGCAGCGTTGCCTCGCTGTCGCGCAACCGGCCCTGCTTTTTAGAGGTTCTGCCCAACTCGAAGAGAATTTGTTGCTTCAATTCCGCCGAGAGTTTCTCGGGTTTGGCGGCTGCCGCCCGCACCAGCCACTTCTCGGTGAGCGCATAATTCTGCTGCTTTTTATAAGCAAGTCTCAGGTTATACATCTCCCCCACCAGCGACGAGTCCAGCGCGAGGGCCTTTTCATATGCCGCAATTTTTTTGGCGATATCTTTTTCAGTGAGGCCGGCACGCAGCCAATTCAACGCCGGCGTATTCGAAGATTGCGCTTGGGCGCGGTTGACTGGCGCGAACCACAATGGCAGGATTAAAAAGACGAGATATCGGATGCCTTTCATCATGAGACCTCCGCAGGTAAATGGTGTAAAAATTTATTGGACTTGAACAATAATTATAGTCTCATCACCGACAAAATGCGGAGGGTGCCGCACACCGCATTTATTTTGCGGCCGTGTGGAAACTCGGCGGTTCTGAAGGTGAATATGGGATTCGCAGCCATCCAGCCTGCTGCATGAAAATGCTGCGCCACAAGCGCTGGGTTCTCGACATACCGCTCAGAGCCGAGAAGCAATTGCCCAAGCCGTTGCGGTTAGCGGGTTACGGAAAAACGTCATGTCCATCTTCGTGGACATGACATTTGACAATGTTAAGTTAGCCACAGAGCACGCAGAGATTTACGGCATTTTTTATTCATACTCAGTGATCCCTGGGGCTGTATTTTGACTTAACCTTGTCAAGGACAATCTTCAACGATTTTGGACTTTTCGGCACCCTTTTAGTACTTCGCGCGCCGCTGTTCGGCGATGAGCGCGCTTTCCAGAATTTCGATGGCGTCGGAATCGGTGCGGCCTTCGGTCAGGTATTTCTGCGCCACAATGGCGTTGATCTCATCCCGATAGGCGGTGGTGAGATTCAACTGTAAAATGGTTTTATAAACCTTCATGGCGTTCTCGTCACTACGGCCCTGCTGCAGATAAATATTCGCCAACACCGGATAGAGTTTCACTTTGCCTGGATTGCGCGCCAGGAGGCCTTCATAAATTAATGTCGCCGTCGCAAAATTGCCGCGCATGAGATGCAGCCGGGCACGCGCCACCGGCGACATCGCGACAAAACCGAGCAGCGGCAAAGTAATAAGCGCTACGGCACTACCTAAATAAAAAGCCAGATTCTTGCCCGCGGTGGTTTCCTTGTTTTCGGGCTTTGCCACCAATGCCGCATTCGCGCGCGCGGCTGCCAGCCGGTCAAGCACGTCGCGGTAATTCGCTTGCAGCAATTGGACTTTCTCAAAATTAATTACGGCCAGCATCCAGTCCTGGCGCTCGGCGGCGGCGACAGCGGCATCATATAAAGAGTCGAGCTTGGCGTCAGCGGCCGTAACGGGAGCCGCGGCGGTTGGATCGGGCGCACTCCTTTTTTGTAACGCGCTTTCTACCTCCGCTAACAATGCCCCGACGTCACGATAATTGGCATTGATCCGGCGTACTTTTTCCAATGCTGCCAACGCGCCACCAAAATCATTTTTATTCATTGCGGCAATCCCGTCGGCGTAATAACGCGCAACCACCGTTTCCTTGCTTTCGCGTTCGAGGCCGTTTTGCGCCTCGGTAAGCCGCTTGCGCACGTCGCGATAGTTGCGATCACTGGCGGTGACATTTTCAAACGCCAGAATCGCACGGGTCCAATTTCTCGCTTTCAAGGCGGCCAGGCCGGCGGCATAGTCGTTTTCTAATTTTTCATTTTGCTGCTTCAATGCCAGTTGCTGGCGCGCTGTTTCCAGCCGGGTTTTCGCCTCTTTAAAATTGCCGCCGCTTTGTTGCAGCACGTTTTCAAAACCGGCAATGGCTGATTCGAAGTTGCCTTCACTCGCCTGTTTTAGCGCTTGATCGTACAAAGTGGCTACCGTGCTCTTTTGCGTTTCGGCGTTGAGCTGCGCCTCCAAAGCCCCGATTCTTGCGCCGGCCTCGCGATAGGCTGGATTCTTTGCCCGCACTTGTTCGTAAAGCGCTTTGGCGCCGCGCAGATTACCGCCGGCTTGCGCTTTTTCTGCGGCTTCGTACAGACGCAGCATTTCGACTTCGTTTTCCGCCAGCCGGATTAGACTATTGAATGATTCCGGCTTCACGCCGGCCTCATTGCGCCCGGTCTGAAGCTCGAGAAGGGCGGCTTGATATTGCCCGGCGTCATACAGTGTGCGGGCAAGCTCGAGAATGATATTCGTTTTCATGGCCGGATCGGCGGCTAATTTTTTCGCCGCGCGCAAGGCTTCCTCCGCGGCTTGGGCCTTGCCAAGTTTTTTGTAAGTCGTGGCCAGTTCATATTGAACCTGCAGCCGGGTCTCATTTTTTTGCCGATCCGATTTGACCTGACTAGCCTGCAACAGGTATTGTTCGGCGCGGCCATAATCCTGTTGCTTTTTGAAAGTCATCCCGAGATTATACAGCGCTTCAACAAACTGTGGATCGAATTCCACCGCTTTTAAATAGGCCGCAATTTTTGCCTGCGGCTCTTTTTCCGTCAACCCGACTTTAAACCACGTCATCGCCTTCGGATTTTGTGATTGCGCCAGGACGGTGGGGGCCATGAGCAGCACGATCGCCGCAAGGATCGATCGGCTTAATTTCAGCATTTTGTTTTTCATACGAAGCTCCGTCAGAATTTTCATGGGTCAGCAGAAGTCGGTTTAGTTTTTAGCTTCGATTCGTAAAATTTCCTGCACGGTGTCGTCTAACGCGCCGGCGGCAACATAACCAATCGCGTTCGGATTGCCGGCCACCGCCTTTTTAACGGTTTTATCCGAGGGATAGCGCAGCGGCGCATTCGCTTGCCCGGAAAGCAATAACTTGGCCCATTGGGTGCGGGTCTGATTGAAGCTTTTGCCGATGACCAGCGCGTAAAAATTTTTCCCGGTCGCCGTCTCCGGCTGATCAACCACTTGAATCTTATTGCCGTTGGTCCACTTTAATTTTGTGCCGGTATAGATTTCTTTGACTTCGGATTTAGTCACTTTGACGGTGGTGGCTTTGGAAACGATGACGCTGATTTGCGCCTGTGCCGAGGTTGCCGCTATGCCGAGCCAAACCCAACCACCCAACACGACGGTCAGCCACATCCGACGATATGCTTTTGTAATCATCTCATTCTCCAAAATTTCGCGAGGGTTTAAAACAACTGGCCAAAAATGTACGAGACATCGAGCCGGACTTCCGGGAAACTTTGCGCGCCGGATTTGAATTTTTGTATATGGGAACTGTAATCAAGCTTGATCGCCACTTCCGGCGTCGGACGAAAAACCAGGCCCAGCGTGGCTTTGTTAAACTTTCCCGTGTCAGTGGCGCCGGCTTCGTCGTCCCCACCAAAGGTTTTGCTGGCGATGGTTTCCGGATTGCTGTAATAGTCCCACTGCGCGTATGGGCCAAACTCGCCGATGGCAGTTTCCAATGAGTACCCCGCGCGCCAATACCAGGTTTGCACGGTGTAATCGCCCTGCACGCGAATATTGTTTTCTGCCGTGGCGCCGGCGGGATCAAGAAGAAAACGGGATAGTTGCGCTGCATTCGGCTTGGCGCCGGCAATCATTTTCACCACCTGGGCAGGGTTGCGCTCGGCGTCGTGTGGTGAATTCCAGAACTCAAATTGCAAAGTTAAATTTTTGATTTTGCCCTCGGCGTAGCCGCCCAGCACGGAGAAACGATCATTGGCCATCCAGGGCAGGACGCCGCTTTTCGGCGAGCCGGCGCCCAAAGCCACATCCGGATGCGAATAACCTGACGTCCTGTACCCGGAAAGGCCGACGGTATAATCGCCGCCGCCGAATTGATAATTCAGATCCCAACCGAGTGGAAAGTTCTCTTCAAAGGTATCGCTGCTGCCCTCGCCGTTGTCCGTCGAGAAACTATAATTGAGCGTGCCAACGCCGACCGCGAAATTGCCGTACACCATAAATGTCGAGGTGCGGGAAATGATCAAATGATCCGCATCGAACAATTCTGGGGCTTCGATGCCGTAATACGTCGGCACCGCGTCCAAAATTTCGTTATAAAGCCCAAATTTGCGGTAAAGCTTGCCGAGCCGGATATTGAGCGCATTCGAAGCCGAATATTCGCCCCAAAGATTGCGCACGTCGATCGTGCCCGCTCGCGCCCCGTTGAGATTGACAAAGACTTTGAATTTCTCCGAGGTTTGATGTTGGAACATCACATTAAAAAACGGATTCGTCCACGCCGCCGGCTCGCTTTCTTTGACAATCTGCGTGCCCGCCAACGACGGCACCGACCAGTTTTTTTCGATGCGGGTGGCAAAGTAGCCGTAAATATTGAGAGAATTTAAAGTGAGTCCGGCAATCGACATTTCGCCGAAAGAATAATCCGGCGCGGTGGTGGTATCCGCGGCTGGGGGCGAGGACAATGGAGGCACATTGACCGAAGTGTCAGCTATCGCAAGATAATCTCCATTGCGTTTTTCGTGTGAAGCCTGACGCTTCATTTTTTTCGCCTCAGTGGCTGCATCTGACTTGGCGCGCAAACCCGGGGACGACAAGCCAATCACGAAGATAAGACAATAAATTGTAGTGGAATAACGAAATGTGTTGCCCATGACCTTTCTCCTAATAGAATCATTGCACAGGTGTTTTATAAAAACCGCCGACACAGCGCGCCGAAAATTCGAAACAGTGTTTTCCCGCTTTTGCGGCGCTATTAATATGGAGCAGTGATGAGGGTAGAAAAAGATTGATTGATGCCCGATCAATTATCAATCTACGACGTTAAGTTATAGCGTCATTTTTGAGGCACTGCGTAAAATTTTAGCAGAATAAACGCTTGCATCTTGACACCCGCAAAGCTAAATTGGAGCATAAATGAAAAGTTGGGCTTTTTATTGATTTTTTGTTCATCCAGGAAATGGCGCTATGACTTCCCGACAACGGTTGCAAGAGGCGATGACATTGCGAATCCCTGATCGCGTGCCGGTGATGTGCCAACTGGCGCTGGGTCACTACTTTCTGCATGCCGGCATAAAACCGCTGGAAATCTGGTATACCTCCGACGGCTTTGCAGAAGCGTTGATCCAATTACAGCAACGTTACAAATTTGACGGCATTCTCGTCAATCTGCCGGGGCGCGATCCGAACTACGAAAATTTTATCCAAAAAATTGAGAAGAGCGAAAGCGAAGATATTATTCGCTGGAAGAATGGCAACTACACGACGTTTCCGGCTGACGACAATCCGCATTACTACATGGCCGACAGCACCCGTTATTTCCCAACTTTTCAAGAAATCGATCCCGCCGAATTATTTTATGTTGAACCTTGGGATGTAACGGATATCACCTATCCGTTCACCTGGGGTTTTGAAAGCGCGCCGCGGCCCTTGGAGAATTATTTTCCCGAGTATCATTGCGACACGATAAAACTGGTAAAAGCCAGGGTTGGCGCAAGCGTTTCGGTGCACGCGGAAATTTTCTCGCCGTGGTCGCAATTTTTGGAACTGTTGAATTATGAAAACGCGCTGATGGCAATTCTTGACGACCCCGGTAAAGTTCATGCCTGCCTTGAACGGCTTGCCGACGGCGCGCTGGTGCTGGCCAAGCTACAGGCGATATGTGGCGTGGATGCCATTTTGATTTCCTCGGCCTTCGCTGGCGCCGGTTTGATTTCGCGGCAACATTATGAAGAATTTGTGCTGCCGTACGAGCGTAAAATCATTTCGGAAATTAAAAAAACTTTTGCGCTGCCGATTTACACGCATACTTGCGGCAGCATTGGCGACCGCCTCGATTTGATGATGCAAACCGGCACCAACGGCATCGACACGCTCGACCCGCCGCCGCTGGGCACGGTTGAGCTTGCCGAAGCCAAAGCCATTCTCCTCGGCAAAACTTTTATTAAAGGAAATGTCGATCCGGTGAACACGCTGCTGTACGGCAGCCCGGAGGAAGTGCGCGCCGATGTGCAAAACCGCCTTGCCATCGGACGGCCCGGCGGTGGTTATGTATTAAGCTCAGCCTGTTCCGTGGCGCCGCACACGCCTCCGGAAAATATTGCAATGCTCGCGGTGGTAGCGGAGGAGTTTGGGAGATATGAGTAGTGGGCGAAGTCAGACTTGGGCAGCGGGGTTTGCTAAATTTGAAGAATCGGCGTGCCCAAGTCCGACTGCACTTTTTTGATATTGCTCTATGGCCGACCATAAAATCCTGTTCTTGCCCGGCAAAAAAACGGCACGCTTCGCAGCCGGAACGGCCTTCCGCGATGCCGCTTTGGAATTGGGCATCGTCATTGAATCTGCCTGCGCCGGCCTGGGCACCTGCGCCAAATGCAAAGTCAATATTAAAGACGGTGTCACGCCGCCGGCGACTGTAGAAGAACAACTGCTCACTCCGCCGGAACTCGCGCGCGGAGTCCGGCTATCTTGCCAGGCGCGGCTCACCGGCGACAGCGTTTGCATTGTGCCCCAGGAATCGCAAACATTCGGCGATCAAATTATGACCGAAGGCGTGGCCGGGCGCTTCGCGTTTAATCCCGATCTCAAAAAAGTTTTGGTCACCGTTCCTCCGCCGGCGTTGGGCGAGAAATATTTCGATTTTGAAAAATTGCTCGCGCAATTGCGGCAGCATGGCGTTGAGATTTCACGCTATCGTTTGCCGCTGGTACGAAAAGTCGCCGCCCTGCTGCGGGAGCACGATTATAAAATTACGGCCCTCGTTGAACGGGAATTTTTATTGACTCTCGAAGCCGGCGATACGACGGCAATATTATTCGGTGTGGCATTTGATGTCGGCACGACAACGGTGGCCGCAAAACTTTTGAATCTGCAAACCGGTGAGGTGGCAGCCGTGGATTCGGCGCTCAAT
>CAYUVM010000189.1:0-7915 GCA_964447935.1 uncultured Cytophagia bacterium
ATCATGTCGTCGCGCGTCACGGAATGTGTCACGCCGATGTCGTTTGCCGCGCTGAGTGAGCAACTGGTGCTCACCAATCTTTTTTCGCAAGCCCCGCCTACTTTTGAAAACAATTACGGCAAGGCGGGTCAAGGACAAAGTGCAGTGATCGAGCATATCGACTGGTCGCGCTGGCCCGAGGTCATTGTGCTCTGTCCGGTCACCGCAAATTTACTCGCGAAACTGGCAAACGGTTTCGCCGACGATCCGGTGAGCGCCACTGTCCGCGCCGCAAAGGTTCCGATTGTACTTTGTCCTGCGATGAATGCGGCCATGTGGGAAGACGCATTGGTGCAGCGCAATGTGCGCTTGTTGAAAGAAAATGGCTATCGTTTTGTTGATCCCGAATTTGGCGCCTTTGCCACCACGCAAGAGGGTGAAGGCTGGGGGCGTTTGGCGAGTTTGGCCGCGATTCTAACTGAAATGTTAGCTGCGCTGCAAAAAGAAAAACCGCTGGCTGGAAAAAAAATTCTCGTGACCGCCGGACGCACGGAAGAGTATCTCGATCCGGTGCGCATGTTGACCAACCCCGCAACCGGGCGAATGGGCTTTGCTCTCGCCGAAGCCGCACTCGCGTTGGGAGGAAAGGTCACTTTGATCAGCGGCCCAACGAATTTGCCTTTCCTGCGCGGGATTGAATTTGTGCCGGTGGTCTCGGCGGCGGAAATGGCGAAGGCGGCGCTGCAACATTATCCCGGCACCGATGTCCTCGCGATGTCAGCGGCCGTCTCGGATTATCGCCCGCGCGCGGTGGCGCCGGAAAAAATGAAAAAGAGCGCCGCGACCTTTCAAATTGAGTTGGAACGCACCGTTGATATTCTTGCGACGCTCGGCGAGCAAAAAAAACGCGCGCTGCACATCGGCTTTGCCGTGGAAACCGAAAATGAATTGGCCAACGCACAAGACAAGCTTCGCCGGAAGAAACTCGATCTTATCGTGCTCAACAACCCTCGCGACGCCGGTGCCGGTTTCGGCGTGGAAACGAATCGAGTGACCTTAGTGGATCGCGAAGGCAGAGTTGAAGAATTGGCGGTGATGTCGAAACTGGCGGTAGCGTTTAAGATTTTTGCGCGGGCGTTGAAATTAAACTAGCTCTACACCTCACGTTTATTTTCATGTGATAGATCCGTGGAATAAACCAGAACGTCCATACTAAGAAAAATCCAATCTAACCGCAGAATCGCCCGATCCGTTACTAAATTTTTGATCAACGGATTGAACCGCGTGAGCGGAATAAAAATATGGCACGCAAAGACAACAGTACTGCCAACGGCAATGTGGCGCCGCCCGATCAGATTATCGATCGCTTGCCGCCGCAGGATCTCAATGCGGAAGTCGCCGTGCTCGGTGCGATGCTGCAGGAGAGCAACGCCGCGAGCCGGGCCTTTGAATTGCTCGAAGATTGGTGTTTTTACAAAAGCGGCCATCAGCATATTTACGAGGCGATGTCGGCGCTCTTTGAGCACAACGAGCCGCTGGATGTGTTGACCGTCGGCGCGGAGCTGCAACGTCGCGGCCAAATTGATGCGGTGGGCGGAAATTATTATCTGACGGAGCTGGTCGCGCGCGTGCCCTCGGCGGCCAATATCGAATATCATGCGCGCATCGTTTTGGAAAAAGCGATTTTGCGGCGTTTGATCGGCGTCGCCACCGAAATCGCCAATGAAGCTTTTGAAGAGCAGGATCGCGTCGATGATATTTTAGACAAGGCCGAGCAGCGCATCTTCAGCCTTTCCGAGCGCCGGTTGCGCCGCGGTTTTGAATTTATTAATCCGATTCTGCACAAAACGTTCGATACGATTGAATCGTATCATCAGCGCCGCGGCTCGGTCACCGGCGTGCCAACGGGATTTACCGAGCTTGATGAAATGACTTCGGGGCTGCAAAGATCGGATTTAATCATCGTCGCCGGCCGCCCGTCGATGGGCAAAACGGCTTTCTGTTTGAACATGGCGCGCAATGCGGCGGTGGACGGCAACGTTGGCGTCGGCATTTTTTCGTTGGAAATGGCCAACTATCAACTCGCGCTGCGTTTGCTCTGCAGTGAGGCGCGCGTCAATTCGCATGCGGTGCGTACCGGCCGATTGCCGCGCGAACAGTTTTCCAAACTCGCGCTCGCGGTTGGCAAATTGGCTGAGGCGCCGATTTACATCGACGACACCCCGGCGCTGACCGTGATGGAAATTCGGGCGAAGGCCCGCCGTCTCGTGGCGGAAAAAAAAGTCGGATTGTTTATCGTCGATTACCTGCAACTTGTGCGCGGACCGCGCAACGTGGAGAGCCGGCAGATCGAAATTTCAATGATCTCGCAATCTTTAAAAGCGCTGGCCAAAGAGTTGGATGTGCCGGTGATTGCGCTGTCGCAATTGTCACGCGCGGTGGAACAGCGCGGCGGTGATCGCCGTCCGATTCTTTCGGATTTGCGCGAGTCCGGCGCCATCGAACAAGATGCCGATGTGGTGATGTTCATCTATCGCCCGGAAGTTTACGATCGCGTCGAGTTTGAGGGCGTGAGCGAGATCATCATTGGCAAACAGCGCAACGGCCCGATCGGCACGGCAAAAGTCATGTTCTTGAAAGATTATGTTTTATTTACCAATTTGGCCAAAGACCGCGCCGATTTTCCGGCGCTGGAATCCTCGCCATTTTGAGCCGGTGCTGGTACTGATTAGTTTTATGCATGACGTTTTAGAACGATGGCCTTGGCATAACATCCGTTAAGGCTCCGCCCGCAGGGATCGCGTGGCGCTATTGCTCAACATCTTTTGATTTGCTCCGGGGTGAGCGATGCCATGAACAAGTATGAAAAAACTTTTCGCTGGATTGTGCGCAAGCTGCAACGCTATAGCCATCATGCGGTCGATACCGATCTGCTGACGCGGGCGTATCATTTTGCCGAGGAAGCGCATAAAGATCAACTGCGCAAATCTGGGGCGCCGTATTTCGAGCACTGCGTCGAAGTGGCGAAGATTCTCTGTGACTTGCGGATGGATTACTTCACGATTGCCGGCGGTTTGCTGCACGACGTCGTGGAAGATACCGGTGTCTCCGTTGCCGAGGTCGAAGAAAAATTTGGCCGTGAAGTGGCGGTGCTGGTTGACGGCGTCACCAAAATCTCCGGGTTGAAATTTGATAGCCTGGAGGCGCAGCAGGCGGAAAATTTCCGCAAAATGCTGTTGTCGATGGTCAAAGATATTCGCGTCATTTTGATCAAATTTGCCGACCGGTTGCACAACATGCGCACCATTGAATTTTTGCCGGAGAAAAAGCGCGCGCGCATTGCTGTTGAAACCCGCGACGTGTATGCGCCATTAGCCCATCGGCTCGGCATTGCCAAAGTCCGCTGGGAGCTGGAAGACTTGTCGTTAAAAACCCTGTCGCCCAAAACCTATTGGGATCTCGTGCAGAAAATCTCCGAAAAACGGCAGGAACGCGAAGCTTACATTCGGCGCATTACCACGCCGATTCGCAAAGAGTTGAAGCAAGCCGCCACCATCGCGAAGATTACCGGCCGGCCAAAACATTTTTACAGCATTTACCAAAAAATGCTGCGGCAGGAAAAATCGTTTGAAGAGGTTTACGATCTCTCGGCGATTCGTATCGTCACCAAAAAAGTGGAAGACTGTTATTTCGCGCTCGGCATCGTGCACAGTTTGTTTACGCCGATTCAGGAACGGTTCAAAGATTATATTGCGACGCCGAAAACCAACATGTACCAGTCACTGCACACCATGGTGATCGGGCCGGGCGGCAAGATGGTGGAAATTCAGATTCGCACGGAAGAGATGCATCGCACCGCCGAAGAAGGCATCGCCGCGCACTGGCGTTACAAAGAAGGCAAGTCCAAAGAAGACGAGTTGGATAAGCATCTCGTGTGGCTGCGCCAGATGATCGACTGGCAGCACGACACCAGCGATCCGCAGGAATTTATGGAGAACCTGCGCATTGAGTTGTTTCAAGACGAGGCGTTCGTCTTCACGCCGAAAGGCGATCTGTTCCGCTTGCCGGTCAACAGCACGCCGGTTGATTTCGCTTTTGCCGTCCACACGAAGATCGGCATGCACTGTCTGGGCGCGAAAGTGAACGGCAAGATCGTGCCGTTGAACCACAAGCTGCATAGCGGCGATTCGATTGAGATTATCACTGGCGTCAATCAAAAGCCGAATCCGGATTGGATCAAGTTTGTCCGCACCTCCAAAGCTCGCTCCAAAATTAAAAAATGGATCAAAGAATCCATGTTGGAGCAAAGCCAGAAACTCGGCGAAGAGATTTTGCTGCGGCAGTTTAAGCAGTCCAATCTCAAAAAAGAAGATATTGATCTCAAGGCCATTGCCGCCAGTTTTGGCTTTAATGAGGCGCCGGAGTTGTTCAGCGCGATTGGGCGTGGCGATATTTCGACCCAACAAGTCGTCAACCGGATTGCGCCGGAAAAACGTGAGAGTGCGAAGCCGGACGAAAATTTTATCAAGAAGTTTCTTACGCGCGCGCGCGGCTCGGCCAAAGGTGTGCGGGTGCAGGGCATCGATAATTTGCTGATTCATTTTGGCAAATGCTGCCAGCCGGTGCCGGGTGATCGCATTCTCGGCTTTGTGACGCAAGGGCAGGGCGTGGTGATTCATCGCAGCGACTGCAAAAATGTGCTGAAGCACATGGAGAATCCGGAGCGCAACATCGAAGTAGAATGGGACGTCGAGCAAAGCAAACGCTTCATGGTGCGCCTGCACATGCTCGGCGAGGATCGCCGAAATTTTCTGCGAGATGTGAGCGACTCGATTTCGCAAACCGACACCAACATCGTCAGCGTCGAGATGCGGGCGCAGGACGCGATGGTGCACAGCAACATCATTATCGAAGTTGAAAACTTGCAGCATTTAACCCGCGTGCTCAGCAAAATCAGCAAGGTCAAAGGCGTGATTAACGTCGAAAGATTAGATGGCGCCGGTGAAATTGTTATGGAAGCTTAAAAACCTCTTGTGCCGGAAGTTGTGTTTAATTAAAAAATTAGGATTTTGTGCCAGCATGTAGTTCTGTATGGAATAAAGCCAACTGAGGAGAGTTGTATGAAAAGTACGATTACCAAAAAAGACGTGGCCAAACGCACCGCCAAAATCGTCGGTGAAAAAATTTATCTCACCGAGAAAATTGTTGACGGCGTGTTTACGGCATTGCGTGAATTTATGGAAGCGGCGAATCCCGAAGTCCGTATCGAAATCCGCGATTTCGGGGTGTTTGAGGTGAAAACCACCAAGCCGAAACCGAAAGCGCGCAATCCCAAAACCGGCGAGATTATTTACGTGCCGGCGCGGCGCAAAACCCATTTCAAAGCCGGCAAGATGCTGAAAGAAGTGCTGAAACAGCCGCTCACCGACATCAAGCCGCGTCCCGATCTCTTGGAAGGGTTGGACGATGAGGATTTGGATGAAAATGAAATGTGGGAGGATGATGACGACGATATGGATGAAACGAATGCGCCGGAAGAAACCAAAGAAGGCGTCTCGCCGAAATAATTTTATCCACTCGACGCCGTGATGACAAACCCCGATGAAATCCATGCCGCGCCGCCGGCAGCGTTTGCTGGCCGTATGCTTGGTATCGATTTTGGTTTAAAACGCGTCGGCCTGGCGGTCAGCGATCCGATGCAGATCATCGCCCGGGCGTTGGAGACGATGCAATATCAGTCGCGGAAAGAATTGTTGCGGCGGCTGGTGGAGAGCATTCGGCAACATGAAATTGTTGGCGTCGTCATGGGCTTGCCGCGCCATATGGACGGCAGCGAAGGCGAGATGGCGAAAACGGTACGGGACTTGATGGCCGAACTCGCGAGGCGGGTAGCCATTCCGATCGTGGCGTGGGACGAGCGTCTTTCCTCAGTGCAGGCGCAGCGGGCGTTGCGCGAAATGGGGATCTCGGCGCGAAACACCAAACGCGGCGACATCGATCGCTTGGCCGCGGTGTTTATTTTGCAAAGTTATTTGGATAGCTTGAAAAATATTAAATTGTAAATTTACAATTTGCTGATTGTCACGGAAAATAGGACAACTTGATCAACCATGGAAAAGGTAAGGGTCGCGATCATCGGCGCAGGATGGATTGCGCAGGTGGCGCACATTCCGGTGTGGAAAAAATTAGAAAATGTCGAGTTGGTCGCGGTTTGTGATACGGTGAAAACACGCGCCAAGGCGGTGGCGGAGAAATATAAAATTCCGCAAGTTTTTACGCGCGATGAAGATTTGCTCAAGCGCGACGATCTCGATGCGGTCGACATCTGCGTGCCGACCAATATGCACGAGCGCTTGACGCTGGACGCACTCTCGGCCGGCAAACACGTGTTGGTGGAAAAACCGATGAGCCGCACGGTGGAAGAAGGCGAGAAGATGGTGCGCGCCAGCCGCCAGTACAAGCGCCAATTAATGGTGGCGATGAACGTGCGTTTCCGTTATGATGCCACCAATCTTAAATCCTTCGTCGATGGCGGTGAGTTGGGCGAAGTGTTTTATGCGAAGGCGGGCTGGATGCAACGCCAAAAAAAATGGACCGAGCACGCGTGGCTGTTCCAGAAAAAACTTTCCGGCGGCGGCGTGTTGATGGATCTCGGCGTGCAGATGCTCGATATGACAATGTGGCTGCTCGGCAATGTGAAGGCTAAAAGCGTCAAAGCGAATACTTACAGCCACGTGGCCAAACGCGATGTGGAAGATACCGCGGTGGCGCTGGTGCATTTTGAGAACGGCGTCACGCTCAATTTGGAAGCAAGTTGGACCTTTTTGCGCGAAGATGATTTATTTTACACCAACCTGCTGGGCACCCGCGGCGATGCGCAACTGAACCCCTTGCGCGTGACTAAAGAACTACACGGCAATCTCGTTAACCTCACCCCGAGCAAGCCGGAAACGCCGACCAATCTCTATAAAAATTCTTACGAAAGCGAATTGCGGCATTTTATTTCCTGTTTGCGCGACGGCACGCCGATGCTTTCCAGCGGCGAAGAAAGCCTGGAGCGGATGCGGATTATTGCAGCGATGTACGAATCGGCCCAACGCGGCAAAGAGGTTGCTCTGTAATGCGGCGCGATTTTGGGTTAACCATGCTGACGGCTTTTGCCCTGGCCTTCGCTTTTCCGCCTTTCGAATTAGGCTTTTTGGCCTATTGGGGCGTCATTCCTTTTTTGCTGCTTTTGGAAAATAAAAACACGGGCGACGCTTTTCGCTGGGGCTATTTGGTCGGATTGATTTTCAGTATCGTAACGCTGTACTGGATCAGTTGGACGACGCTGCCGGGCGCGATCGCCACCGTTACGGTGCATCCGTTTTATTACGCCTTTTTTGCGATCTTGATCTTGCCGGTGCGCCGCCTGTGGCCAAACGGTTACCTCATCGCAGTGCCGTTTGTGTGGACGGCAGTTGAATATGTGAGATCCATCGGTGATCTCGGTTTTCCATGGTTGCCGCTGGCTCATACGCAAAGCTACTATCTCAGCTTGATTCAATATGCTTCGTACACGAGCGTGTATGGCGTCTCGTTTTGGGTGGTGAGTCTTAATGTATTGCTGCTGGCGTTGTGGCGTTTCCGCGACAATAAACGACGCGTCGCCGGCATAGCGGTTGTTTTGATTTTATTTTTTGTCACCCCATATCTTTACAGCTTGGCGGTGATCCCGCAATCGAAAGAACCGCAAGAGCAAATTCGCGTCGGTTTGGTACAGGGGAACGTCGATCCGTATCAGAAATGGGAGAAGGATTTTGTCGAGCAGAATTTTCAACTCTACGAACGCCTGTCGCGCGAAGTCGCAAAAATCCAACCCGAGATTGTCATCTGGCCGGAAACGGCGGCCACCACTTGGCACTTCCAGTTGCAGGCGGACGGTGTCGCCAAAGCG
>CAYUVM010000190.1:0-7891 GCA_964447935.1 uncultured Cytophagia bacterium
AGGAGATTGCCCAACACATTCGCGTCATTGGGCAACACCATTTCCATCATTTCGGCAGTGGGCGCGGCGGCAAAAACGGAGGTGGCTTCATTCATGAGGGAAAAATAGCTCGCAGCGAAAAGGAATTTCGACAGGCGCAGCCGCAACCAAAGACATTTTACAGGTGAATTTCAAGACCTTCGTATGCGGCAATGACGTTTTTAAACAGGCGGCGCGCGTGTTCTTCGAGCCGCTTCATCGTATCATCATCGTGGCGCGGATCGTGGTGGAAAAGCACGAGTTGCTTCACATTGGCTTTTTCCGCCACCTCACAGGCCATGTCCACGGTGCTGTGGCCAAAGCCCTGCTTGGGTTGCAGCGTGTCGGTGTATTCTTCCGTGGTGTATTGGGAATCGTGAATCAAAACATCTGCGCCTAACGCAAAATTGATGATCCGCGAATCGCCGCCGCGATAGCCTTCGGTGTCGGTGGCATAAACCACGGATTGCCCGTTGTTTTGCACTTTAAAAATGAACACGCCGTCCTTGGGATGGGCATAGCTGTGCAAGATGCTCACCAGCAAATCTACGTGGTGCAAAACCGGCATTTCATCGCGCGCCGTAATCACCCGCGGCACTTTATTGGAATTTTGATACAGCAGCCGGTCGGTGTCGGCGATATTGACGATGACTTTGTGCGAATTCATTTCTTCGAGCCGCACCGGGCAATAGCGCGCATTCATCGTTTCGGAAATGCTTTCGCGCAAATCAAAACCCAAAAGTTGCGGGCCAAACACGTACATCGAGGCTTGACTCAAGTATGCCGGCTGAAAAAACGGCAACGCTTGAATGTGATCGTGATGCGTGTGGCTCAACAGAATGGAGAAAGCGAGAGGCTTGGTCGAGTCGGCGTCGGGCGTGCGATATTCCTTCAGGATTTGATCGCCGAGGCCAATAATACCCGTGCCCGCATCGAAAATAATGCGGTGATGGTCATTGCGAATCTCAACGCAAGAGGTGTTGCCGCCAAACTGCGCGGTTCCGGCGCCGGGGACGGGATAGCTTCCGCGCACGCCCCAAAATTTAATCACCAGTTTGCCCGCCGACGAGCGGGTTTGATTGGTCACGCGCGCATCATCCTGAGCCGAACCCTTCTTCGGAGTCTTTCCCGAAGGGAGGTTGCTATTGGCCATAAGTTCCTCTTAAAGTGCACGAAAACATCGACACGGAAAACAACCCTCTCTTCCTCCTGAATACGAGCAACATCAAAATTTAAACACCTTGCCGAGAATGCCTTTTTCCGGCTCCTGCGACGCGTTGAGCTGCGCGCTAAGCTGCGCAGCAATTTTGCGAAAGGCGTCCTTAATCGGCGAGTCATTTTTTTGCGCCACAATCGGCTCGCCTTGATCGCCACCTTCGCGGATGCGAATATCGAGCGGCACCTCGCCGAGAAACGGCACCGCAAATTTCTGCGCCGCGGTTTTTGCGCCGCCGTGCGAAAAAATTTCCGTGCGCTCGCCGCAATGCGGACAGGCGAAGTAACTCATATTTTCAATCAACCCCAACACCGGCACGTTGACTTTGCGAAACATGTTAATGCCTTTTTTCGCATCACTCAGCGCCACGTCTTGCGGCGTCGACACAATCACGGCCCCGGTCAGCGCCACCGCCTGTGAGAGTGTCAGTTGCGCATCACCGGTGCCCGGCGGCATGTCGACGATTAAATAATCCAACTCGCCCCACTCGACATCGGTGAGAAATTGTTGAATCATACGCCCAACGAGCGGGCCGCGCCAAATCACCGCAGCGTCGCCTTGATTGGCAAAACCAATCGACATTATTTTCAGGCCGTATTTTTCAATCGGCGTAATCTTGCCGGAGGGTGCGCCAGTCATTTGTTTGCCCTCCGTGCCCGTCATCATCGGCACGTTGGGGCCGTAAATATCGGCGTCAAGCAATCCGACCTTCGCGCCGGTTTGCGCCAACGCAATCGCAAAGTTAACCGCAACTGTTGACTTGCCCACGCCACCTTTGCCGCTTGCCACCGCGATGATATACTTCGGCATCGGCATCGTCGGCTGGGGCGGCGCGGCAGGCGCTGGCGGAGTAAAAACCGGTAACCCTTTGGGTTGAAAATCTGCCATGAGTTTTTTAATGTTAGACGATTTGACCGTTTAACCGCTGAACTGACTAACCGTCCAACTGTCAAACCATTTTTAATGCAACCGAAAGACCACGTAAAATAATAAGAACAACCCCGCCGCTAAATCGCCCAGGGTGAAAAAAATCGCGAGGCGATGCATCAATGCAAACCGGGTTCGTAACGGTGAATCAGCGGGCGCATTATCGAAGTAACCAATCGCTTGTCGCAACTCTTCCAAGCGTGGATTGAGGAAAAAATACTGCCCCATCCAACTGCTCGACAGGAAGAAAATCGCCACGACTTCCACGGGCGAGGGCGCCGGCAATAACCCTTCGGAAGTGCGGACTAAACTGAACGTTACCAATCCCAATATAAAAAATATTTTCCAAATGTCAAACGTTTTCAAGTACGTGCCCACCAGCGTGCCGGCACGGCTCTGCGAGGGAACGGCTTGAAACGTTTTCGGCGTGACGACGAAGGCGAGCACGAAGGCGCCCCCGACCCAGAGGGCGAGGATGATTAAATAAAAATACAACGAAATCCGGTCAAAAATCATGACGTGAATTTCCTCCTGAAGTTGTACGGAATCCTAAAACAGCGGCAGTGCAAAGAGCATTAACAAACAACTTTATAACAAAACGGCGAAAACTTTCATGCGACTTGAAAGGACAATCCCAAAGGTTGAAACTCTTCAGTTTCTTGACGTTCCAGTTTAACGCGAATCTCCTCGAAGCGTCTGATCGTTTGTGGCGAATACAAACGTTCTCCGCAATGCAGACAAACTTCCGCGCGTACTTTTAAAGCAGCAGTATGAATTCCACCTTTTAAAATTTTTTCCACTTCTTTTTCAATCAACTCGCCATCACAGATCGGGCACTTTTCAAAAGGCATCATGATTTTTTTCTCCTTTCACGCCAGTCAATCCAAAGATTAGGATCGGGCCGGTATACAGTAAGTAATCAACACTGCCCATTGCTTTTGATCATTATACGCCCAAACGCTATGAATCGGTTCGGCATCCGTATAACCCAAAATCAGGCAACTCGGAAACGGTTTATCATTCGGATAGGCTTCAATGATCTCGCCATGAAAAACGGAGAAATAAATTTCATCAAGCTTGAGATGATCGGCATCAGCCTCTTCGTCGGCATGATCGGTCACGCGCACACGATTGGCTTGTATTGCGGCAATAATGTCAACAATGTTCATCCCTCGCCTCCGTTTATTACATCTCCGCTACAATCGCCTCCGCCAACTCCATCGTCGAAGCTTTGCCGCCGAGGTCGGGGGTCAGAACGTTCCCCTTTTCGGTGACGCGGCGAACCGCTTGGCGAATTTTATCGGCGGTTTTTAATTGGCCGATATGCTCCAACATCAATATACCGGACAAGATGAGCGCCAGCGGATTCGCAATGCCTTTTCCGGCAATATCGGGCGCGCTGCCATGAACCGCTTCAAAGACAGCATATTTATCGCCAATATTTGCGCCGGGCACAAGGCCCAACCCGCCAACGAGACCAGCACACAAATCCGAAACGATGTCGCCGTACAAATTTGTAAGTACAAGCACGTCGTATTGTTGCGGCTTCATCACGAGTTGCATGCACAGGTTGTCAATAATAACTTCCTGGTATTTAATTTTAGGATACCGCTCCGCCACCCCTTTTGCCGTTTCCAAAAACAACCCGTCACTGACTTTCATAATATTGGCCTTGTGCACCGCCGTCACTTTTTTGCGGCGATGTTTGACAGCGTAATCGAACGCAAATTTGGCGATACGCGACGAAGCTTTGCGGGTAATGATTTTCAAACTCTGCGCGACGCCGGGCGCGATTTTTTGCTCAAGGCCGGAATACAAATCTTCGGTGTTCTCCCGCACGACGACCAGATCGATATCGCCGAACCGTGAGGCAATGCCGGGCAGGTTTTGTACCGGGCGCAGATTCGCATAGAGATCAAGCGTTTTGCGCAATTCGACATTGACACTTGCAAAACCTTTGCCGACGATGGTCGTTAGTGGCCCTTTGAGCGCGACTTTATTTTTCCGGATTGTTTCGAGAACATGCTCGGGCAGCGGCTTGCCATATTTCTCAACGACGCCGATGCCGGCTGCGACTTCTTCCCATTCTAAATTGGCCCCCGCCGCATCAATAACTTTCACTGCGGCGCGGCTCACCTCCGGGCCGATGCCGTCGCCGGGAATCAAGGTGATACGTTGAATCGTTTTGGATGGAGGCACAAGTTTGTCCTAAATAAAATAATCGGCCTTGAGACAAAAATCCCAAGACCGAATGAATTTTGCTAAATTTTTACGCACCACTTAGTTCTACTTAGTCAGAATACCTTGCGTGGCCCACTAAACACGCGAAATACACTAAAAAGCTTTTCGCGTTTTTTGTATGTTTCGTGGGTACAATTTTAAATGTGGCTAAGTAGAATTTGATCGAAAATTTTTTTAACCACGGAGAAACAGAGAGCGCAGAAAATCACGGAGTAAAACCTCAAGATCATCTTTTCTCTATGTTGATACGACTTTTCTCCGTGGTTTTGTGTTTAAACTTTTCTTGCCGACGACGCCGTCAAGCTATTTTGCAAATTTGTTATAGCGCGCATTGACGCGGCCCCAGTGCAAATTGCCGATGAAGTTGTCGATGTACTTCGCGCGGCCGGGGCCGTCTTTGTGGTAATAGGCATGTTCGAACACGTCGCAGGCGATGAGCGGAATGCCGCCCCAGATCGCGCCATAATGATGCTCGTCCACCAGAACATTCAGCAAACGTTTGCTCCACAAAGCATCATAAACGAGAAGTCCCCAGCCGCTCAATTTAGCTGAAACGCAGCACGCTTTGAAATCAGCTTTCCAATTATCGAACGAGCCGAACTCTTTTTCAATTGCGGCTTTCACGTCTGCGCCTTTGGCCGCGTCGCCGTCGCCGCCAAGAACTTCCCAATACACATCGTGCAGCAATGCGCCGGCGTGATTCCATGTGTAGCGACGTTTCAATTCGCCAATCTGGCTGTAGTTGCCGTTCGCGGTGGAACGATCCGCGGTTTCGAGCGCTTTCTCAATATTATTGAGAACGGTGACATAACCTTTGTGATGCGTGTTGTAATGCCAGTCCGTCGTTTCCGGGCTGACGACATTTTTAAGCAGGTTTTTTGCTTCCTCATCCGAATATGGACGCGGGGTGAGTTTATACTCGTAAGCCATAACAACCTCCTATTTCCTGGTTGGATACATGAACAGTAAAAATGAATACGCATTTGGGGCAGATTCAATATCGGGAATTTTGCATAAAAAGTCAATGTCATTTGTAAGCGGACCACCGCTTCCGCAAGAAGCTAACAAACCCAAAGGGTTGCACACCACACGTTGCACGAATGTCACGGATTCGTCGGGCGAATATCGATTTCACTCACCATCGTGCGTTGCGGCATTTTGAGGGACAGGATGATCGTCTCGGCGACATCTTCGGGGCGGATGATTTCTTTTTTGGCGGAATGCGGCGAACCGGCACGGCCGGCAGCAAAATCCGTATCCACCGAACCCGGACAAACCACGAGCACGCGCACGCCGTGCTGCCGTTCTTCGAGCATCAAACATTGGCTGAAGGCGCGCAGGCCCCATTTGGTTGCGGCATAACCGCCGCCGTTGACAAAAGTATTTTTACCGGCGAGCGAGGCGATATTCACCACAAAGCTCTCCCCGACTTTGCGCAAATGCGGCAGCGCCTCGCGAGTGGCGAGAAAAACGCCGCGCAGATTCACGCCAAACATTTCATCCCATTGCGCGGTGGTCATTTCGGCGACATGATGAAAATGGCCCAGGCCGGCATTATTCACGAGAATCTGCAACGTGCCAAAATGCGCAACGGTTTTCGCGATCATCGCACGAACCTGTGGCTCTTCGCGCATGTCGGCTGGAATGATGAACGCTTCTGAATTGAGGGCGCGAATTTCCTGCGCGACTTTTTCCAACTCGTTTTGACGGCGGGCGGCGAGTGCCAACCTCGCGCCTTCTTTGGCCAATGCCAGTGCAATCGCGCGTCCGATACCGCGGCCGGCGCCAGTGACCAAAGCGATTTTATTTTTAAGTTCCATTTCATGCTCCACACGTTTGGGAAATTATTAAATGGCAAAGCAGTTGAATAACATGGCAAATTGCAGTTTGTCACTTCGCATAAAATATGCGGCTTCCTTTTGAAAAGCAATGCTTTTTTAAGCTTGCTGCCGTTACACGTTTCATGTTACACGAAAAATCTCGCTTGGAATTTGCAAATTTTTTATTATACTTATTATCGTCTGCTCGCACGGCAACTCAGGATCGAATATTCACCCAACGTTTCAAGGACAATAGGAATTTAAATGATGACCAGGAAGCTTTTTTTTGCCCTGCTGACTCTGCCCGTCTTTTTCGTTCTGCTCGCCGCCCGCCCCAATAACACCGTACGCCTCAAAGGTGTCGTCGTCTACAATCGCACCGCTCCACTGCCGCGCGTAGTGCCGGTTTCACGATCACAAGCCCTCTGCGGGCCGGCGCTTCCCGACGAAACCGTTCTCGTTCATCCCAAGGGTGGTTTGCAAAACGTTATCATTATTATAGCAAACATTGCAGCAGAAAAATTACCGCCTCTGACCTTAAATTTAGAAATTAAAGCTTGTCGCTTCCAGCCGCGCGTTTTGGCGCTGGGCGTTGGCAGTGTACTGACGATTCGCAACCAAGACGCCATGCTGCATGACGTCAAAGCCCGTTGGCAGCCGTTCATCGCCAATTGGAATCAAACGAGCACGCTCAATATTTTTGGCGACGAAACCGAAACGGCCTTCAGTTTTGCTTTTCCGCAAAAAAACCTCCTCGCCCAGGAAAAGCTGGAAAAACCCGGCCTGTTACATTTACAGTCAGATCTCGGCCATGATTGGATGCAGGGCTATATTCTTGTCATGCCCCATCGTTATTTTGCGGTCACGAACGCTGAGGGCAAATTTGAATTACCGGCTCTGCCCGTTGGACAATACGATTTGCTGCTGTGGCACGAATCTCTTGGCGTTAAACGGCAGATTGTCGAAATTAAGGCGAACGACAAAAACGAATCGTTTCTCAAATGGTTTCCCGAAGATGCGGCCACAGCAAATCGCGCGGATTCGGCGGCGACCAATTAACCCGCGTTTGCATTTTCTGCAATTCCTTGACCGGTTCGGCGTCAAATTCTGCAAAGGCGTAAGTTTTCAGAAAAAGAGAAATCGAATCTTGCTGCACAACTACAGTGTTTTTATGGTTAGTTTTTTCGGCACCGGTTTTGATATGTTTTAAAAGTTGGTTTGCATCAAATTAATTACTTTCCCACAAAACTCAAACCACAGGTCAAGGAAGGAGAAGCATCATGAGAAAAACGCTACGGTTTGTTTTAATCGTTGCGACATTCTTATTCCTGCACCAAAACGTGCAGGCGCAAATCCATTTCACCGCAAAATTGAATGGCGCGCAGGAAAATCCCCCGGTCACGACAACAGCCACCGGAACCGGAACTTTTACATTAAATAGCACCGGAACCGAATTAGCCTACCAAGTGACCTTTGCCAATTTGGGCAGCGCCCTTAGGTTCGGGCACTTTCACAATGCTGCCACTGGCTCGAATGGCCCGATTGTCCGCGATCTCACCTTTAACGGCACCACGGCCTCCGGCGTATGGAAGGCCAGTGAAGCCACCCAAGCGCTCACCCCGGCTGTGGTGAAAGCACTGTTGAGCGGTAACCTTTATGTCAATGTTCA
>CAYUVM010000191.1:0-7883 GCA_964447935.1 uncultured Cytophagia bacterium
ATTGTAACCAATGACGTCTATAACGCGCGGGTTCCCGTCATTCAAGTTGTTCCGCTCACCGAATGGAATCAAAAGAAGGGTGGCATCATTACCAACATCACCATCGACTCTAATTCAACCAATGGCATATCAAAAAAATCCGTGGCCGATTGCCTGCAAACCCGTCCTATTGATCACCGTTACCGGTTGGTGAAAATTCGCGGCAAACTGGATGCTGAAACGATGCGAAAGATCGATCAGGCACTGAAGAAGATTTTTGATTTGGAGTGAAAAAGTGAATTTTTATGGATATTGCCGTCGGACAAAAAGCCACACACTGAACCATAAGATCATCAATCACGGGAAAATTTCTGCATGGGAAATTGTTAAGTTGTACTGTTTTCTTGATAGTCAATTGCGACGGGGAATTTATTTTCTATTGCCGAATCAAAGTTATGCCGCAAGAATACCCAACTATATCATGAATTATGTCGAACGTTCGATTACCAATGGCAGTTTGTGCTGCAGTTACCGAAGTACTCACTGGATCACATGCCACTTTAGACGCTCTTTTTATGTCTGCTGGCGCACCTGGACCACCGCCTGATCTCGCTCATCACTCAAAGTGGAAGATTTGGCTATTTAGTGCAGGAAAAGATCCAAACGTTGACAGCTTGGCACTCGTTGGAAGCCTGATCGAAGAATTTATGGATCTTCCGCCCGTTCTGAATAACCAAGCTGCTACTGACTTTTCGGATGTCAACCACGACCCGTTTGCAGAGTACAACCAACGACGTAAGCGCCTCAATAGCATCTTGGAAGAACATGGGTTTCGGTACTTTCGTGGCGGTCGTGTGCTGCCGAATGGTGAAGTTCCACTTTCCAGTACATCAAGCAACCAATCGATTAGAGCTATTGTTGAGCCTCAGAAGCCGTCAACAATCGAAGATCTGCTGCAGACGATTATTCGCGGATTGCCGCGTGCGATGCACCCGCTCGCATATCGCCGCAAAGGTGCGCAATCACTATCCTTCGAATCGGAGTATGACATTCAGGATTTACTGCATTCACAACTCCGGCCATGGGTTGCCGATATTCGCCCCGAAGAGTTTACACCAAGCTATGCGGGGTCTAGTACGCGGATGGATTTTTTGTTGCCTGTACATAAATTCGTAGTCGAAACAAAGCGAATCCGCGACAAATCGCATGGAGCTAAAGTCGGAGATGAACTCATCATTGATATTGAGCACTATCGCCGCCACCCGGATTGCGAACGTCTTTGGTGTGTCGTTTATGATCCGCTACAAATGATACCAAACCCATCTGGGCTGATTGCGGACCTCGAGGGCCGACGTTCCACTCCTGATGGTTCCGTACATGTGCGTATCTTTGTGTTTGGTGGATAATAATACTGACAATTCATTCGCGTGACATAACTTTTGCAGGTACGGACGGCACAGCCGTGCTGTCAGGTTCATGATTGAAAAAGTTTAAGATTGTTGCTCGTTTTGAATGCAGTGGGAACTGCGTCGGTGCATAGCTTTGCGTTAAGGTACTCAGAAAATTAATTATTCTATGATTATTTTGCTCCGTAGCATTACGATATTTTTTCTTACATCGGAATCTCTTACCCTCGTCCTCTGCACAACCGTAGCTTACTCGCAAGAAGCAAAAAACACCCCATCCGTTACGCTAATCGTCAAGCTCAACATGTCGGAAGATGGCGCAGCGACTGCAGAATGGATAGAGGCCATTCGCGGGCGGCATGATGACGAAGCGTTGTCGGCAATCCAGGCCAGTAAAAAGAGATTATCGGATGAAGAAGCATTGTGGGCCGAATGCATCAAAAGAAAAGTCTCAATCTGGCGAATGATGATTGATTCTTTACGAATTCCTTTCCCCGCCGTCACTCCACCGGACACGGTTGCCATTTTGCTGGGAAACCTAGGAGGCGAAGATGCCTTTGTAAATGCTGATACAACGATCTGCTTTGATCTGAGCAAGCTCCACAGCAATTATGGCGCGGCCTCGACAACGGCCAACAGCAGCCGAATCGACCGGTTTTTTGCCCATGAATTTACGCATGTGTTGCACAAGGCTTGGCGGAAAAAACACAACCTGGAACTTGACTCACCGTTCGAATATGCGCTGTGGGAATGTTTGACTGAAGGACTGGGAAACTACCGTTCGCTTTCTGATAAATGGCTACAGGCAGGCGGGAAATTAACCCCGCATGCTCGAGAAGTTCTGCTGCGGCTGCAGCCAATATTTGTCAAACGCTTTGCTGCATTGGAGCAGGCCACGGCTGCCGAAGCCGCGCCGTTGCTGGAAGGTTTATCGAGTGGTGCCTTTGAGCAAAAGTGGGGCGCCTTGACCGTTGCGCTCTGGCTTGCCCAAGAAGCCAAAGGCGATGAGCATAATTTACGGCCGTGGGTCGAGGCCGGGCCTGCGGGCGTATTAAGATTAGCACAAAAATATCTTCCTGAAGATTTAAAATAAAAAACGCGCGCGGACATTCTTGCCTTTAAGGCATGTATGTAGATTAGCACTGTTACTTTAATTTCTATGTCATGGTGAGCGGAGTCGAACCATGGCATACCCTTTGACTTCGCTCAAGGTGACGCCCTCATAAATAAAGGTAACGAGATAAGAATTCGTGCAACAGCGTACTAGCATGGCCCGATAATGAGTATCATCAGCAAGCAACTGACCAACATTCCCCTAAATCAACGAGCGCGACTGGCAGCCATCGACATTGAGGCAGGCGCCGGTGACGAGGCTCGCGCGTTCCGAAGCGAGAAACACGGCAACGTTCGCCACTTCTTCCACCGTGCCGAATCTTCCCAGCGGCATTTCTCTCGCCACAAACGCTTTCATGCCTTCCGGATCTTCGAGACAACGCTTGTCCCAACTCCCGCCCGGAAAACGAATTGATCCCGGCGCAATACTGTTGACGCGAATGTTGTGTGGCGCCAATTCCACCGCCAGCACTTTCGCGAGACTAATGAGCGCCGATTTCGTCGTGTTATAAATGGAAAGATTCGCGCCGCCGGATTCTCTGCCGAAAATCGACGAGATAAACAAAATCACGCCGCGGTTTTGCTCACGCAGGTGGGAAATCACGCTGCGGCTGACGCGCACATGCGCGGTCAAATTGAGATTGATCACCGCGTCCCAATCCGCATCGGTGGTTTTCTCAAACAGATTGCGGCGATTGCCGCCGACGTTGTTGACGAGAATATCGATTTTGCCGAATTTTTCTATGGTTTGTTGCATGAACTGTTCGACATGATCGGGCCGGGTCACATCTAACGGCAACGCCAGCACCTCGACATTTTTCGCGCGCATTTCTTTTGCGGCGGCTTCAAGCTGCTCCGAATTACGCGCGCAGATCACGAGATGGCATCCTTCCGCCGCTAGGCCGAGCGCGATGCCTTTACCAATGCCGCGGCTCGCGCCGGTGATGAGGGCGATTTTGTTGTTTAAACCTAAATCCATGATTTCTTTTTCTCCATTTTCTGATTCATTTAAATTTACCATTCATCGTAGAGACGTTCCGCCGGAACGTCTCTACGATGCCGTGCCGGCGAAAAGTTATTAGATCAACCGTGACGTCGCCGTCTGTCGTGGTTGCCCGTCGCCTTCGAGCGCCACTTCGACGCGGTATTTGTTTTCAGCTTCGGTGAATTGGGTGAGGCGGAGAGTTAACATGGCTCGTCTCTGCGGACTGTGGGTGAAATTTCAATTTGGATGAAGTTGGCTGATGGCTACTGCTTTTGCGTACATTGTGCCCTATCTGGGTTTTAAAAATAGCGTATTGGTGAGAAAGTAACAAGCATTATTTTGTTTGGAAATACCGCCCGGGCGGTAAAATTGGCTTGCATAAACTTTTCGATTCATTTATATTTCAATCAAGTCAAACTATCAATCAAACTGATTGGACAAACATGATTCTTTCCTCTCGCCTCATTCGCCTCAAACTCAAACACACGTGGACGATCTCCCGCGCATCGGTGGATGATCACGAAAATATTTTTGTTTATCTTGAACATGAGGGCCTCACCGGCATTGGCGAAGCTTCGTTCAGCCGGCGCTACGGCGAAACGCCGGAGAGCCTGCAGGAATTTATTGAGACGGCCAAACCGCTTTTGGCCAAAGCGAATCCGCTGCACTTTGTTGAAATTGCCGAAGAAGTGCATCGGCTTCACGCCGGGCAAAGCTCCGCAAAAGCCGCGATCGACATGGCTTTGATGGATTGGATTGGAAAAAAATTCGGCGTGCCGTTGTTCCAATGGTGGGGACTCAATCCCATACGAACGCCGATTTCATCCTTCACCATCGGCATCGACACGCCGGAGATGATGCAGCGCAAAATTCGCGAAGCCGAAGAATTTCCAATTTTAAAAATTAAAGTCGGCACGCAGCAGGACGAAGAAATTATGCGAGCGGTGCGCGCGGCGACGAAAAAACCGTTGCGTGTTGATGCCAATGAAGGCTGGAAAACGAAAGAAGAAGCGCTCGAAAAAATTTACTGGCTGGCGTCATTCAAAAATATCGAATTCGTCGAGCAACCCATGCCGGCGAATCGGCTCGATGACGTCCGCTGGCTGCGCCAGCAATTGCAGCAGCGGAATATTGCCATGCCGTTATTTGCCGACGAAGATTCCAAAACCGCGCGCGATCTGCCGGCGCTGGCCGGCGTTTATGACGGCATCAACATCAAGCTGATGAAATCCGGCGGTTTGCAAGAGGCGCTGCGCATGATTCATCTCGCTCGCGCGCTCGACCTGAAAATCATGCTCGGCTGCATGATCGAAAGCTCAGTGGCCATCACCGCCGCCGCGCATCTCGCGCCGCTGGTCGATCACGCCGATCTCGACGGGCATTTGCTCATCAACAACGATCCGTTTGTGGGCGTGCAAATGCAAAATGGCCGCATGACGCTGCCGGAAGCGCCGGGGTTGGGCGTCGTAAAACGTGAAACGTAAATTACGCAATAAATTTTACGCTTTACTCTCCAGCACCCGCAAATATTCCCGATCAAACGCCGCCGGAATGCTCTCGCGCGGTGAATACGGCCCGGGCTGATACGCGCGCGAGGCAATGCCCTGCTGGCTCAATTCGCAGACGTGCCAATCCTGTTTGTTGGTGATGTCCCAAAACTCGATTGCGTCCTGCGGATTGAAATCGGCGCGGCCGAAGGCCTCAGGATGAAAATACCAGTCACTGCAAACCAGCGCGCGATCGGGCGCGAGCGGCCACACCAAATGCGTCAACACGTATTCCGGGTGCATGTTCAATAACAGATTGGGAAAAATCGAATAATAAAACGCCAGCCGATGATCTGCGGCTTGCGGATCGCCCAACGGCGCGGCGCAGAGGTTTCCGCTCATCGTCACGCTGCCGGCTTTGGGGATCGGCATGAAACCGCCGAGAAAGGGCCCCTCGTACAAATCATTTTCGGCGGAATCATACGGCACCAGCTTCGCCAGCAGCGGATGCACGGGCGGGCAATGATAACACTCGGAAAAATTCTCAAAGACCAACTTCCAATTGGCGCGCACCTCGTATTCAATGCGTCGCGCCGGCTGGAGATTCGGCAGGTTCCAATAAGCAAATTTATTCAGCAGCGGCGCAAAGACCTGTTCAAACGGCTGCGGCGCCGGCGCGAGATTGACAAAAATAAATCCTTTCCAGACGGCGAGGTTAACGGCGTGCAGCGGGAAACGGGCTTTGTCAAATCCTTCCATTTGATGCATGTGCGGCGCGCCGATGAGCCGGCCCTCGAGACTGTACGTCCAGGCGTGGTATTGGCAGCGGATCGACTCGGGAAATTGCCCGTGGCTATTCTCGCAAATGCGCGTGCCGCGATGGCGGCAGACATTGTAAAATCCCCGAATATTTTGACTGCGATCCCGCACGATGATGAGGCTTTCACCGATCACATTTTGCACAAAGTAATCCCCGGCGTTCGCGATTTGGCTCTGATGGCCGACGCAAATCCACTGGCGCGCAAAAATACGTTCCCGCTCTTCAGCGAAAAGTTCCGGCGAGGTGAAGTAACGTTGCGGCAGCGTTGTCGCGCCGGGAACGAAAGTCTCGGCGGTTTTATGAAAGGTTGGCATGTTTAAAACTCCATTTTTCGTGTAATGTGAAACGTGCGGCGCAAACCGTGTAACGTTCTTAGCGCGTTACGCGATCCGCGTTAAAAGGCGCAAAATACCTTCGTTGAAAATTTCCGCAGCGGGCAAAAGACTGACAATCAAAAACCCTTCCCGGGCAAAATCAAAAAAATACCCCGGATGCACCAACACGTTAGCTTTCTCCAGTAGGGTCAAAATCAAATCTTCCTCAGGAATGAAAACTTCGCTCTGCAAGATCGCATACCAGCCGCCTTCGGTGTGGAGCAGCCGGCAGGTGGGGTGCGCATCGAGTTGGGTTTGCAGAAAAAGCAAATTGCCGCGCACGCGGCGATGAATTTGCTCCTGCAACGGCGTGGCTAATTTCAGCCACTGCGGCGCGGCGCGCTGAATTGGCGTGCTGACGGAAAGATAAGTGTCGGCGATCAATTCGAGATATTCCTGCGCCTGCCGCCGCAAATTCTCCGGGCCATTGACGACGATCCAGCCCAGCTTCATTTGTGGTAAACCAAGAATTTTCGAGAGTCCGCTCATCACAAATGTCAACACCTCCGAAACATTGACGAGAGAACCAACGCGATTCGGAGCGGCGGCGAAAGCGTAGTCGGAGAAGACTTCATCCACGATCAAAGCCAGTTGCTGATCGGCGCAGATTCGTGTCAATTGCGCCAGCTCGGATTTTTTGATAAAAGAGCCGGTGGGATTATTCGGATTGACCCAGATGAGGGCGCGCGTTTGCGACGTGATCGCCTCGGTAAGCGATTCGAAATCAATGCGCCATTCCTCGCTTGAATCAGCATAATTCAAATGGTAGGGCAGCAATTCTATCCCTTCTAATCCGGCGAGAAAATCGAACAGCGGATAACTCGGCTGCGGCACGAGAATATTCTGGCCGGGATCGGCGAGCAATTTAAACAGGAAGGTGTAGGCTTCGCTGGTGCTGGCGGTGAGATAAATTTGCTCGGGCGCCACCACCGCGCCGCGCCGCCGATAATACTCGGCCAGGGCTTGCCGGGTCGAAAGCAACCCGCGCGGCTCAGGCTCGTATTGCAATATTTGCGGTTGCGTCAACGCGGGCAAAATATCCTCGGCGGGATAAGACAAGCCAACTGCCGTCGGGTTGGAGGCGGTGAGATCGAAAATTTGAACGCCTTTTTTCTTTTTCTCCTCGAGTAAAAGACTCAAACGATTTGCTTGGAGATTCCATTTATCGAAACGCGAGGAAAAAGTGAATGGAGGCGATGGCATAATCGGCATTATGGGTTCGTTGCATGCTGTTCAACAAAAACACGAATTTTTTGATAATACAACTCGCCGCCGGCCACAAACGTGTCATTGTGATCGGCGGCGGGCAGAACCACAAACTCTTTTGGCGGCGCGGCAGCGGCAAAGAGTTTTTGCCCAAGCCGCAGCGGGATGATTGAGTCGTGTTCGCCATGTATAAACAATTTGGGAATCGTGATCGTCGTGATCTTTTCGGCGCTCGCCCATTTCATGGTGGTCAGCCAGTGCACCGGAATTGGCCCGAACATTAACCGCGCCATGTCCGCGGCATTGGTGAAAGCGGATTCGAGAATGAGTCCCGCGATTTGATCCGGCATACGCTGCGCCAAATCAATGGCAACGGCGCTGCCGAGTGAATGGCCGTGCACGACAATTGGCAATTGGTTCTCTTGCTGTACCAGCCACTGCAATGCTGCTTCAGCATCGTGACTCAACTTTCTGACTTCGTGGTTTCAGGCTGTAAAAACAGGGTTGCGGCGG
>CAYUVM010000192.1:0-7879 GCA_964447935.1 uncultured Cytophagia bacterium
CCGCAACCCTGTTTTTACAGCCTCAAACCACGAAGTCAGAAAGTTGATTAATAAACTTGTTATTAAGATTTTGCCGCCGTAAATTGCAAGCAGAAACCAATAGGGAAGAATAATTATGTTCTCGTTACCGTCACCCTCCGCTGAGCTTGTTTTGAGCAAAGAAGAAATCGGCCGCTACAGC
Source organism: uncultured Cytophagia bacterium (assembly GCA_964447935.1). Lineage (GTDB taxonomy): Bacteria > Zhuqueibacterota > Zhuqueibacteria > Zhuqueibacterales > Zhuqueibacteraceae > Zhuqueibacter. The sequence goes on from CAYUVM010000192.1 coordinate 182, forward strand.
CGGCATTTGATTCTGCCCGAGGTCGGCATGACCGGGCAAAAAAAGTTGAAAGCTGCGAGCGTGCTGATTATCGGAACCGGCGGGCTCGGCTCACCGTTGGCGATGTATCTCGCTGCCGCCGGCGTTGGCCGTCTCGGCCTCGTTGATTTCGACGTGGTAGAAGCGTCGAATTTGCAGCGCCAGGTTATTCATTCAACGAACAATGTCGGGCGCGCTAAATTGGTGAGCGCGAAAGAGTATATCCTCGGCCTCAATCCGAATGTGCAGGTCGACACTTACGAAACGCGCTTCACTTCGGAAAATGCTTTTGCGATTGCGCGCGACTACGATATCATCATTGATGGCACGGACAATTTTCCGACGCGTTACCTGGTGAACGATGTGAGCGTGCTGCTCGGCAAGCCGAATGTGTACGGCAGCATTTTCCGTTTCGATGGCCAGGCGAGTGTGTTTTGGGCAGCGAAAGGGCCGTGCTATCGCTGCCTTTATCCGGAGCCGCCGCCCCCGGGTTTGGTGCCGAGTTGCGCCGAGGGCGGAGTGTTAGGGGTGTTGCCGGGCATTGTCGGCTGCATTCAGGCGAATGAAGCCATCAAAATCATTCTCGACAAAGGCGACTTGCTGATTGGCCGGCTGCTGTTGTTCGACGCGCTCGGCATGAAGTTTCGCGAACTGAAATTGCGCAAAGATCCCCATTGTCCGATTTGCGGTGAGCACGCCACGATTCGAGAGTTAATCGACTACGAACAATTTTGCGGCATCGTGACTGATGATGATCAAGTTAACAATGCATTTGATATTTCACCCCAAAAGCTGGCGCGAAAACTTGAGAACAATCACATTTTTCTGCTGGATGTACGTGAGCCAGAAGAATATCAAATTTGCGCGATTCCCGGCGCGACGTTAATTCCGCTGAAGCAATTGCCGGAGCGCTTGACAGAAATTGACGGTTCCGGAGAGATTGTGGCCTATTGCCGCACCGGAAAGCGCAGCGCCCAAGCGGTCGAATTATTGCACAAAGCCGGTTACGTTTCGGCCAAAAATTTGGCCGGCGGCATTCATGCGTGGGCGGATGAGGTGGACCCGACGATGCCCAAATACTAATGGAGTGCAAACTTTAGTTTGCAAAATGTTCTTGCGAAACTAAAGCTCACTCTGATTGGCGCCAGTTCGGCAAAAGCAAATCGCACAAATTTTCAAAACGCGCGAGAATTTCGGGGCCCCACGCGCTCATCTGTTGATGGACATGCCGCAAGTTGTATTCATAAAATAATTTTTGTGGGATTTTGGAATAAAACCGGTCAGCAAGACAGATAATTTTCTCTTCGAGACTCATCGGCAAGTAGTCCCGCAAAGGCAAGGGCAGTTTTTGCTCGATCACGTTTTGTTGCGATAGCCCAGCGCCAGTGTGGCGCTCGCAAACCAGCGCGTGCCGGGGCAGGCCGGCGCTTTCCAAGATTTCCCGGCCAATTATGCCGTGGCAAATATACGGGGCGCTGCCGGGGCAAAAAATTTCCGGCGCGTCGCAGCGCAAGATGCCGATGTCGTGCAACATGGCGGCTTCGTAAATGAACGTCAAATCAATTTCATGCTGCGGCTCACGCGCTTGAAAAACGATGGCAATATCCAGCGCCTTTTGAGTGACTAAGATGCTGTGCGTAACCAGGACGCGATATAGATCGCTGCGGGGATCGTAATGTTGGTGGATAATGTGGAAGGGATTCATATTGGTTGTTCGTGGCTTGTCGCTGATAGTTCGTTACTGGTATTCATAATCAGCTAAAAGTTACCAGCAATCAACAACAAGTCACTTCAGTCCTCCCCACACGGCTTCGCGCGTCTCTTTCCAAAAACAATCGACGGCGCGGAAGCCGGCTTGTTTGAGCAAGTTTAAATCGATATCGAGTTGCAATGGTTGATCACCGTCGGTCTGTTCGAGTTCCGCCAACTCCGCCGCAATGGCCGGTAAACTTTTTTCTTCACCCGTTTGCTCGCGCAGCCGTTGTTGAATGCCGAGTTGCCGCAGGGTTTGAAAGCGGGTTTCGATATCAGCGTGCGAAGCGAGAAGAATATCTGCATTAACCAGCCAGCCGCCGGCGCGCAATTTCGGCAGCAAAGCCCGATAAAGCGCGAGCTTTTCAGCGGCGGACAAATGATGCAGGGCAAATGAGGAAACGACGGCATTCAGCTCCGGCAGGTCGCCGGCATGCGCCAACTCTTGAAAGCTGCAGATTTTCCAGGTGAGCCGCTGGCTTTTATGGCCGAGACGGGCTTGGGCCTGTTGCATCATTGCTCCGGCGCCATCAACGGCGAGCACTTGCGCTCGTGAGAAAATTTCCAGCAATTGTGCCGCCAGAAAGCCGGTGCCCGTGCCGAGATCTAAAATCGTAATTTCTGCCGCGCGCGGAAACGGCAAGATGGCGCCGACAATTTCCGCCATCTTGCGGCGATTCGGATGCATGATTTCCATTTTGGCATCATAAGCCGCCACCCGCGCCGCGTCATCATAAGCGGCGACGCTTTGCTGCGAGTGGTTGTCGAGGTTGTTGGGCATCACTTACTCCTTCCGGTTTAAGTTTATATTAGCACGCCCGGCTTTGAAACACAAGATAAATTTACGGCGTCAATACAAATTCCGATAAATACAATTTGCATTTTGTCGCTATTCCTGTTATCTTATTGTGTTATTCATTAAACAGCGCAACTCGCCTTGCCCAACCTGGTTTCTACATAAAGCGTTTTGGAGTTCAGCTTGCCGTTTTCGATTTTGCATTGTGCCGATTTGCATCTCGATGGCGCGTTCACCGGCAGCCGTTTGCCGGCGGCGTTGGCGCGCCAATGCCGGGAACAACTACGTTTGACGTTGCGCCGAATTGTCGATCTTGCCAAAGATCGGAGTGCCGGCGCCGTAACCGTGGCGGGTGATTTATTTGAACGAGCCCGACTCTCGCCGGACACGGCGGCGTTTCTCATCAGTGAATTTGAACGATTGGCGCCGATTCCGGTATTTATTGCGCCAGGCAATCACGATCCCGCCGATGCCGGCTCGCTCTATCAACGCGGGCGATGGTCGGAGAATGTTAATCTTTTTGTCAGCAATCGCCTCACCGAGCGGCCGCTGACGAAAGAAATTTCGTTGTGGTCGGCGGGACACCTGTCGCTGAGCGAACGGCAAAACTTTCTCCTGCATTTTCAATTGCCGGCCAATACCGCGCGTTATCCCGTTTTGCTTTTGCATGCCGCGCTGGTGTCGGCGCCCAATCAAAACAACAATTCTCATGCGCCGGTCACGCTGGAAGATATCCGGCAAGCCGGATTCCCTTTGGCGTTGCTCGGTCATTATCACACGCCGCAAACGGCGCGCGCGGGCAATACGGTTGCCATTTATCCCGGCAGCCCGGAGCCGCTGGGTTTTGATGAGCCGGGCCAGCACGGCGTGGCGTGGATTCAAATCGAACCGGGGCAGTCCCCGCAGATTGAAACAATTCCGCTTGCCGAATTGCGTTTTGAAACCGTTGACGTGAGTGTGGATGATTGCAACCATCGCGATCAATTGTTTGATAAAATTATGGCATTGCAAAAGGCGCACGATTTCGGCAAGGCTTTTGTGCGTTTGCGGCTGGTGGGCAACGCGCTGCCATCCCTTTTTCTCGACCTGCCAGTGTTGACCCAGCGCATTCAAAATCATTTTGCCTTTGTGCATCTCGAAAATTTGACGCGGCCCTCCACTGATTTGCAACAATTGGCGCAGGAACCAACGGTGCGCGGCGTTTTCGTGCGCGAAGTTTTGGCTGCGGCTGAAACTGAACTTGCCGAATCGCGACCGGATCAACATCAACGCCATCTCGAGGCGTTGATTTACGGCTTGCAGGCTTTTAATCAGGAGGAGATTGCGCTGCGATGAAATTGCTGGAAATGACGCTGAAAGGATTCGGCCGCCTGCGGGAGGCGCCCTTCACCTTCCATCCCAAAATCAACATCATCTTCGGGCCAAACGAGGCCGGTAAATCCACATTGCAACAAGCGATCATTGCGTTGCTGTACGGATTTTATGATAGCAATCGCGCCCAGTCGCGTGAGCAAGATCAGCACGCGCGTTATCGGCCGTGGGGCGCGCGCCCACTCGAACCGCTGGTGTCGGCAGTCGCCGCGCCGCTGATCGGCAAGCCGGAAATGGCGACGACGAAAACGGGCACTGCCTCCGAACCAAAAATTGTTGTTGCTGCGGAATATGACGTGATGACGATGGAGGGGCCTCAACTTTCCGAACCAGCGCTCGCGGAATCGATCAACACCAACGGTAAAAATGCCTCCGCTGAAAGCGAGTATAGCGGCCGGCTGAAATATTGGCTCGACGCCGGCAACACCTTTCTGGTGCATCGCGATTTCAGCCATGATGATGTGCCGACACAACTGTTGGACGCCATCACCGGTGAAGATTGTTTGGCGCGCTATCGCCGCGGCCGGCATGGCAAAGTGGAGTTTATGGAAAAGCAAATCGGCATGTCGCGACAGGTTTTTTTGGCGACCGCCTGTTTGCAACAGGGCGCGCTGCGGCCGTTAGCGGAACGCGAGGCCAACGCCGTCGCCGATGCAATTCTGCGGTTATTGGATGCCGCCGGCGCCGATCATTCCGCCGAGCAGGCCATCGAACGTCTCGAAAAGAAGCTGCGGGAGTTGGGCAGTGATCGTTCGCAACGGGCTTTGTTGCCGCAGGCCCGCCTTGAACTGGAAGGCCTGCGCGAGTCGTATGCGTTGCGGGTGGCCACCCAACGCGAGGCGCAAGTTGATATTGAGAAAGCGGAATTTTTAAAAATTGAGACCGAAGAGTTGCGGGCGCAACTGAACGGCCTGGAGCGCAAAATTCAACAGGCGCAAATAGCGCAATTGGAAGCGCGCTTGCAGCGCTTGCAGGACAATGAGCAGCAGCGTGAAAAACTTGCGGCCGACCTGGCGGCCTCGGCGCCGTTTAAAAACTTTCCGATCGATGAGAAAGAACTGTTCTTTCAGTTGATGCAGGATTTTAATCACCACGACAAGCTGCGGTCGCTGCAAGAAGATGAGCGCGCCGGGTTGGATGTAAAATTATTGGCGCTGGCGGAAAAAACGCGCGCGCTGCACGTGCCGGAAAATATCTGGACTAACATGGTCTTTGAAGATTTTCTGGCGCTGCACACCCGCTGGCAAGCAACTTTTCAAGAAGTGATTGAAAATGAAAATGCGCGCCACGAAGTGAATGACGCATTGCAAGACGCCGGCGTGAGTGAAGGCGACCGCGCCGGTTTTTCCGGCCTGGACTGGCGGCAAATCGAGCAGTACAAAGCTGTCGAAGCGACGGTGAAAGCCACCGAAGCCGAGGTCGAAGACGCCCGGGAAACGTATGATCGTTTCCAAAAAGACCGGGAGCGCTGGCAGGGTTACGCGGCGTTGGGCGCCATTGCGTTGATTGTGGCGTTGATCATCGATTTAGTGACGCGCATGTTTGGCAGCGAGGCGCTTGGTTTTATTATGCCCACGTGTATTGTGGCTTTGATCGGCGTTATTATCCTGTATAGCCGTTGGAGCGGCCAGAGCCGCGATTTGGGCGCCAAATTGTTGGAAGTGGAAAATCGCTATATGGAAGAGCGGCAGGAACTGCGCCAGGTTCAAGTGCGTTATCGCATCGATTCGATTCAACAACTCGAAGCGCATCGGCTGCAATTTGAGAGACTGGGCAGCGTGATTCAGGCGGAAAAGCAGTTGCAGGATAAGCAGGCCAAGATTGAGCAGCCCCTAATGAACTGGATGACGGCGCTTGGCATCGACTATATCGCGCCGGAGACGCTGGCGGACGCCGAAAAACGGCTGCGGGAAAGCCATCAATTGTGGAGCGAAAGAAACGCCGCGCAACAACGCCTCGCGCAAATCGACGAGAAGCAAAAACAGATTGAGCAAATTTTAGCGCGGCTCACCAATGAATTGGAAGAAGTGTTGCATAAGGCCGGTATTACGGAGCCGGCGGGCGAGAAGGCGTTTCAGAGTTTTTTGAGCGGCTGCCAGAAACGCGAATATCTCGAATCCCTCCAAATGCAGTTGCAGCAAACCGAAGCGCTGCGCACCGAAATTCTTGCGGGCGAAACCGTTGGCGCGATGATGCAGACGATCAAACGTTGGCGCGATGAACTGGCGAGCAGCGCCAGAGCCGCGACGCCAATGGTGCCTGCAAAAGATGCGAGTAAAACGGTGATTCCGCCGGTGATTGAACTTTCGCGGGTGGAATTGCAGCGCCAGCGCGAAACGCTGCTGCAGGAGATTCACGCGAAAGAGCAAACGCTGGCGATTTTGCAGGAACGCGTGGCCGCGCGGTTGCAGGGTTTGCCGCCGCTGGCGGAGATTGAAGAAGATATTGCGCTGGTGGAAGCGGAAGTCGCCAGCTTGGAAAAAGCGCGCGAAGCGCTGGAGTTGGCGCGTGATTTTATTGCGCAAGCCGCGCAGAAGTTGCATCGCGATTATGCGCCGCGGCTGAATGAATTTTTAGGCCGGCATCTTGCTAAACTTACCCATGATCGCTACACCGCGGCGTTGGTCGATCCCTCGGATTTTTCGGTGCGCCTGCAAGGTCCGGCTATTCCCGCGCCGGTGGAATTAACGCGCCTGAGCCTCGGCACGATTGAGCAAGTTTATTTGCTGCTGCGTGCCGCCGTGGTGGAAATTTTCGCGCAAAATGGCGAGTCGATTCCGCTGATGCTCGACGATCCGCTCGTTCATGCCGACACGCAACGAATGGCGAGCGCGCTGCAAATTCTCGACGTGCTTTCTGAGTCGCACCAAATTTTCTATTTCACCAAAGACCCGCAGGTGGCCGAGCATTTCCGTGGCCGGCCGGAGTTGTGTGGGGTAATTGAGTTGCAGGCAAGTTGAAGCGGTTTGCTTGCCGAATGCTTTTGGGAATCTCACTTCACTCCAATGCAGTGTTTGCTCCTCACAAGATGCCAACATGGCGGGTTATCATTGCCCACCAATGACGGCGGCATTACATTTTCCCACTTTTTCCCCGACATTTCCCTTGACTTTTTAGCGCCGATTTCCTATTTTCTGTTGTGCCGAAAAAATCGGGCGATTAGCTCAGTTGGTTAGAGCGCACGGTTCACATCCGTGAGGTCATAGGTTCAAGTCCTATATCGCCCACTTGAAAACGAGTCCCTCATCAGTTTCCCCCATACCTGACCGGCATGATTTTTACACCTGAACAGTGTCGATGTGTATAGCCAACGCGGAATGGATTTTCACCAGCGCAGCATTTTACTTTTTTTTTTTTATTTTTAGTCGTCGATGATGAATTGAGTGTCAGTCACAGTCTTGCGCTTAACCTTCAGGTTGCCGGTTATCACGTGCAGGAAGCCGGATCCGGCGAAGAAGCGATGCATCTCATCGAAAAGGAAATTTATGATCTGGTAATTTGCGATCTGCGCATGGAGAAAATGAGCGGGCTGGAAGTGTTGCGCCGCATCAAGCAATGCTCGCCGGACACCGAAGTGTTGATGATGACGGCTTTTGCAGCAGTCGATACCGCGGTGCAGGCGATGAAAGAAGGGGCCTACGATTATATTTCCAAACCGTTTCAACATGATGAACTGCTGCTGACGGTGAGCAAAGCGCTGGAGCGCTATCAATTGCGCCTGCGCGTGCGCGTGCTCGAGCAGCGAATGCGCGAGAAATACG
>CAYUVM010000193.1:0-7869 GCA_964447935.1 uncultured Cytophagia bacterium
GCATGGGTCGGCGCCGGCAGCGGCATGATGCGCTAATTGCGGGTGGCGTTGGCGAGTTCGGCGGCAACGGTCGCGCTCTCAAATGGCGCGTAATCCGTTTCATCCAAAATGATCGAAGAAATCAGGCCGCGTTCAGTGCGGAAAAACTGATAAATGAGTTTTTGCGGCCTTAGCTCATTGTTGAAGCTGGAAGGAATTTCCACCCCATGGGATTTGAAGGCAATGGTGAGCCGCTCCGGCGACCCGTCGAGCAACTCAAACGGCCGGGAATTGCCCGGCCCATAAATACGAAACGTCCCCTCATTGGTCCGGATCGTCACCTCGCGGTAATCGCTCTGGCCGGTGAGATACCCAATCACCAAATTTTGGGCATTGGCTCGCCGCGCCGGCGAATCGGTTTGGGTTTGCGCACCCGTCTTTAGTGCGCCGAACGCCAGCAGGGTGACGATTAAAAAAATTTCGGTAGCTTTGTTTTTTTTCACATCAAGTTAAAATATTTTTGCAAAAACGGCGGCAGCCCGTTCCACCTCGGCGCGGTTGACGTCGAGATGGGTTACGGCTCGCAGGGTCGTTGCCCCGAAAGGCCCGAGGAGAACACCTTCCTTTTTTAACGCTTCAATCGCCGCCGGCACGGACAATTTCGTTTGAGCGATATTCATAATCACGATGTTCGTTTGCACCGAGTCCAATTCAATCGTAATGCCGCCGCGTCCGTGCAGCGCTTCCGCGAGCCAGCGGGCATTGGCATGGTCTTCAGGCAAACGTTCGCGATGATGCGCGAGACCATAAATCGCCGCGGCCGCAATCATGCCGGCCTGCCGCATCCCGCCGCCAAACATTTTGCGCACCCGGCGCGCTTGGGCAATAAAACTTTTCGTGCCTGCAACCGCGGAACCGATCGGCGCCCCCAGACCTTTGGAAAAGCAGACCGACACCGAATCAAAGTGCTGAGCATAATCACGCAATGCAACACCGGAGGCCGCGCTCGCATTCCACAAACGCGCGCCGTCCAAGTGCATGGCCAACCCGCGCTCGCGGGCAAGCTGTCGAATGCGCGCTATTTCGTCTAAAGGAAAAATAGTGCCGCCGGCAAGATTATGCGTATTTTCAATGGTGAGCAGCCGGCTGCGAGGAAAGTAATACGTTTCGCCGCGCAAGGCTTCTTCTATTTGTTTCACAGTAATAACGCCGCGCGTTCCCACGATTGTTCGCGCTTGCACGCCGCTCAATGCTGCCATGGCCCCGGCTTCGTAATGCAAAAAGTGCGCGCCGGCTTCGCAGAGCAATTCATCACCCGGTTGGGTGTGACAGCGGATACAAACCTGATTGCCCATGGTGCCACTGGCAACAAACAACGCTGCTTCCGTGCCGAGAAGCTCGGCCACCAGATCCTGCAGCCGGTTAACCGTTGGGTCTTCGCCAAAAACGTCGTCGCCCACCTCGGCTGCAGCCATGGCGCGGCGCATAGCTGGAGTCGGGCGGGTTACAGTGTCGCTGCGTAAATCGATTAGATTCATTTAAGATAGTTTAAGCTTTTCGATCTAAATTGCAAGAAAAATTTACAGCGGAAAAATGAAACAAATTGCGGTTCAACCGCTTTTGCCCGACAAGCAATCGTCAAAATTCTGAATGCTCACACAAAAACTTGATGCACCTTTTGGCAACAGGCCCAAAGTGCACGCAACATAACGAAAGCTGTTTTCCGGCAAAACCTGAATAAATCAGCAGTTGCACCGCGCCGTTTATGCCACAAATTATTTTTTTGTTCGCGCTGATTCTGGTACGTGGCTTGCGCTCTCCAAATTTAAGCATACCCTTCATATAAATCCGCGTCTGAAAGCAATTTCCTTGACGTAAGGCTTGCCAAGCTCGCTTTCGGACGCGCGCTTATTTTTAATAATTTTTGTCCCACCGGAGAATGTACTATGAAACGCGTTGTCTTGCTCGCCGTTTTGGCGCTCAGTCCGCTCGCTTTGCACGCCCAATATTGGAATGATTATGTTTTGGAAAAGGGCTTCGATAGCCGCGACTATTTTCTGCGACCACATCGCATTATCTCGGTCGGTTTGAAAAATATTGATCCCGGCTTGCTGGGTATTCTGCCGGATCCATTGAGCGAAATTTCATTTCAGCCGGCCAGGCTTTCTGCGATTTCCGGCACGCGACTTTATCTCGATCTTAAAGGCAGTGCGGAAAACCCGAAAACATTCAAGTATCGCGTTTATCCAACTTACGCTTATGACAATGCCAGCTTCGCCCCGTCTTATTGGGGCCAGCCGGTTGAACGTAAATTGGAGCCGCTGCTTTCCGCACTTTATCTCGGTGATGTTGCTAAAAAATATTTACCAGGATTGAAATACGCCGTTTCGTATGAGTTGATGCATCATCAAGGAACGTTTTATGAATACGTGCCGTTTTGGTATTATGGCGGTTATGATGCCTTCGGCGTGCGCGCCGATGCCAGCCGCAGTTTTCCGGAACTGGAGCCGAATATTAAACAAGACGGCCTCGATGAAAAAACGGAAACCGCGCATCTACTCGATGCTTATCTCTCGCTGAAACCGGCGAAATTTCTTGCGGTGGGGGCCAAACTGAGCCGCGTGCAAACTGATATTACCGGGGATTACGTGCGCTTAAACAATTACAATGACCAATACAACAGCAGCTATCGCTCGACGTATTTCAATGCAAAAAATATCGGCGCGACGATTCGACAAAATGAATTGAGCGGCGGTGTGCTGCTATCGCTGGCCCAACGCGAGATCGGCGTGTTTGCCGGCCGCATTGAGGGCGATCATCGGCAAACGGGTTTCGACCGGGACAGCAGTTTTTATCAGTACGAGGCCGGCGCGGCGAGCGAAAATTTTGGCTTGTGGCGTTATTCACATACGGGCCGGAGCCAATGGCGGCATGAGGGGACGACGGAATATGCCGGCGTCCACGGTGAGTTGCCGACGCACCATGACGTGGCGCTGCGTTTTCGTTTTGAATATCAGAAATCTGCGGTCGATCTCACCAATGGCGACACGGTGGCGGATACAAGCTTCAATCATTACCGCTTTCGTTATTATCAAGACAATGTGATTTATAACGCCATTTCCAGCTCTCGCTTCACAGATAATCGTTTGGGCGAGGGTGATGAAAACGTAACCCGCAAAACTGGCGCGGTGGGTCTCGTGGTGCCAATGTATGAAAAGAGTGAATGTACGGTTGGCGTGTTTATGGAGTTTGAAGAAAGCAAGTTGCTGATGTATGAGGACGCGAACGTGCGGCGGGCAAGCCATCAACACACGCGGACGCCGTGGAATGAAATTGAAAGCCGGATTGGCATCGAGGACAAAACTTTGCGGTTGGATCAACGTACGTCGATCACCCGGCTGGCGCTGCCGATTGCGATGAGTTTTTATCTTGGCCGCGGTTGGACGGCGCATCTGGGCGCCATTAAAAAATTTGATAAAGTCGAGTCGGACGAGGTGGTCGATATCTGGTACCGGACGGATTCGACGGCGGTGATCCGGCCCGATGGCAGCAGCACGAAAAATCCACCGGAGCGCATCGACCGCTATATTGCCGTGCCGGCGCGACGCAGTGAAAGCTCGACGAATTTCCGCGCCGGCCTCGGCTTTCAGCCGGTGCAGCGCGTGCGCGTCGATATTGGGATGGGCGCAACACCCGCGGAGTTGGAGACCTGGCAGTTTGCCGTACTGCTAAATCTGTAGTGTGCAAACTAAAAAGGAGAGTATGCATACTCTCCTTTTTAATTTTGAAGTCATTTTTAGAAAGCGATTACCACGAGCGCCGATTGCCGCCGCGATCACCACCGCCACCACGACGTTCGCCACCACCACCGCCACCGCCAAAGCGACGTTCGCCACCACCGCCGCCGCCAAAGCGACGTTCGCCACCGCCGCCACCGGGGCGACGATCATTGTTGCGGGGACGGGCTTCGTTTACAGTCAGCGCTTTGCCATCGAGGTCCCGACCGTTGAGGCCGCTCATGGCGGCTTGCGCTTCGTCTTTTGAGGACATTTCAACGAACCCGAAACCCTTTGCTTCGCCGCTGAATTTGTCCTTAATAATTTCGACTGAATCCACTTGGCCGAAAGTTTCGAACAATTGCTGCAAAGCCTCCTGCGTCACGCGGCGAGAGAGATTACCGACAAAAATCTTCATGGGAAAACCATCCTGAAGTAAAAGTGAAAAGCATTAAGGGATTAACAAACAGACTACTAATTATAGGCAAAGCGCGCCGGACGGCGTTTGCTTTTACCGCTAAAACGTTTTTGGCTGCTGCTGCGCCGGCTGCCGCCGTTGCCGTTATGTTCCGGACGGGGCGCCTGCGGACGTCGATAATCAAAATCCGGTATGGTTTGGCGCGGGATTTCCATCTTCGTCAAGTCTTGAATCGCCTCGAGAAATTCTTCTTCGCCGGGGGCGACCAGCGTAAAAGCTTCGCCGATGGCTTTGGCGCGCGCCGTGCGGCCGATGCGATGCACGTAATCTTCCGGCGTCATCGGCACGTCGAAATTAATCACATGCGAGATGCCTTCAATGTCGATACCGCGCGCGGCAATATCGGTGGCCACTAAAATACGATAACTCCGATCACGAAAACCTTCGAGCGCCGCGAGGCGTTGGCCCTGCGTGCGGTCGCCGTGAATGAGCGCGGCTTTGAAACCGCTTTCTTTCAATTGGCGCGCCAAACGTTCGGTGCGCACTTTTGTGCGTGCAAAAATCAGCACCGAATCCATTTCGGCGGAGTTGAGCAGTGTACGCAGTAGGTCGGTTTTCAGATGTTGCGCCACAGGAAACGCCGATTGGTTGACACCTTCGGCGGGTTTCGCCTGGCGCCCGATTTGAATCATGGCCGGATCGTGCAAAATTTGCCGGCTAAATTCGAGAACCTCTTTCGGCATCGTGGCGGAAAACAGCATAGTTTGCCGCTTCTTGGGCAGGTACGCAATCACGCGTTTGACATCGGGCAGGAAACCCATATCGAGCATACGATCAGCTTCGTCAAGCACGAGCACTTCCAGCCCGTCAAAACGCCCAACGCCGCGGTTCATGAGATCCAGCAAACGGCCCGGCGTGGCCACGATAATATCCGTGCCCAAACGCAACGCGCGTTCTTGCGGCGGCATACCGACGCCCCCATAAACGGCCGCCGTATAAACTTTAGTGTTTGCGGCGAGACCTTCAATGACCTCATTAATTTGGGAAGCCAACTCGCGAGTTGGGGTTAAAATCAACGCGCGAATTTGCGCACGGCGCGCGGCGTGAAGTCTGTGCAAAATTGGCAGCGCAAACGCCGCGGTTTTGCCGGTGCCCGTTTGGGCGCAGCCGATGAGGTCACGGCCTTCCATGACAATGGGAATGGCTTGTTGTTGAATTGGGGTTGGTTCTACATAACGCAAATGATGCAAAGCTTTAAGCAGGTCGGGATGCAGACCGAATTGTTGAAAAGACATAATACCCTTTAAATAATCGCGGAGAAATAGTGCAAAGAGTTCACCTTCTTGCGAACGCAAATGAAATAATTCTGGTGGCCCGGGAATCTCTTTGTCTTTTGGTCAAATCTCTATTGTTTAGGTATGCCTGGTTACTCGTGTTGGCGAGGCAGGACAAGCGTCATTGAGAAATGATAAAAACTTCGGCATTAGCCACTGTTTTGAGGTGGGCTGCACTTGGAGGGTATGTACTTCCAGAAGAACGGCCACCTCACGCATCCGTGTTACTTACCGCCGCCTGAAATTTGCGGCCCGTTTTGGATACGTGAAAACAACTTACGAAAGGATTATGACAAAAGCAAGGAATACTTTAATAAATTTCGCCGTAAAAAAAGCTTCCCCCCTTGCCGAAAATCGTTTTAGGCAAAATCCAATAGTAAATTTCCCCCATTCTGTTTTTTCAACGATGGCCGCCAGAACCGCTGGGAGAAGCGGCAAGTGCCGTGCGCATTTCTGTCGGCGCAGGTTCAGCAACAGTTGTGGCCACATTTGTCGGGGCGACGATGCGCTCAGGAATCGGTGTGACGCCAACCAGGCCGGCCAAAGATTGCTTGACTTGAAAATCCAGCCGCAAACCGCGCTGCAATGCCGTGGTGAAATCTTGCAGCGCAATCAATTTTTGCAGCAACTCCATCTCTTCGCGGTAACGCCGCAGCCGATGCGTGTAGATATCGTAGCGGTTTTGGTCAATGTAGGTGAGGCGGGGTAAACCATTCATCTGTGCCCGCATCGATTCGATGCTGGTAAATAGAGCTTCCATCTGCTGCTCACATCTCCGCCCGGCCGCCTGGCGCTTTTGCACGAAAGCCATGCTGCAACTGTCCAGCGTTTTGCACAGACTGCTCAGATACTGGCTGGCAGGTTCGAAGCGGTTTTTGCGAATAAACTGCCGCGCTTCTTCGAGCTTGATTCTGGCGTTGGCCAGCTCATATTTAAGATAAGCTTCCGCGCCCTTACTGGTTAAATCAGCCAACAGATTTTCGGCCCGGCTCAATTGCTCGGTTGGCGAATCAGCGCAACCGGCAACGAACACAGACACGATTACCGCTGCGACTAACATGAGTCGCCCGGCGGTACGAGTGAATACTGCACGCATGTTTAACTCCTCCATACCTCATACGTTAACTCAACCTCCGTTTAACCGCTAACTCCGAAATAAATTCCGGAGTTTTGCCTGCTGCACTCGCGAACCATCGCGTTGACCATCGTTCAACTTTCCTCGGAGCCGAACGGTGTTGAAACGCGTTGATTGTCTTTGGCCTTCCGGAAGGCCAAAAGACGCGAGAAGCAGTTAGGCCGCCATCCTGATTGGCACAACAAGTCACCAGCCAATCACTATGGCTTTACGCTAAGTGGCACAAGAATTACGCTAAAGTACCGTCCGCTGACAGCAGGGACCCATACTTCAGTTGGTAATTCTTCCGGTTTTCCCTTCCTCAAAGAAAAACCGGCGTTTCCTCTTGAAAGAAGCTAAAACTAACGGCGAGACAGGGTTGGTTTCGGCAGGAATTTTGTATAAGCAGTGCAATCTGGCTTTGTCGTAACCGGCACAGGTTACTTTCTTTCCTTAAGCTCAGATTCGTCCAACCCGTTAGACCTTAAGAACTTATATCCGATAAATTTTTGAAAAACTTGATTCGCGAAAAGGGGCAAAAAAAATCCCTTCTAAAAACTACAGAAGGGATTAAATAAAATTTAAATAATTTTGCGTTGCGGAGGGTCCTGTTGCCACTCCGTCATTCCCCAGTCGAATGATTCCGGTGCGGAATTTTTGTGTAATCATCGAATGTTTTAGCTTAAAAAATGATGCTTAAAAACTGGTTTTTGACTCTGTATAAAACTAAATTGACGGAATATAATAAAAAAATAAATACAAAGCAAGAGAAAATTTGTCAAAAATGAAATTTTTTTGAGTTTTTGATCGTTACAAGCCACAAAAGCACATTTGGCAGTATTTAAAGCAATTTACGGGAATGTTGACTAAACAACTTACCAAACTGAGGTCATGCCTGAAGGCTTTAAATCGGGCGGGCATCCACAGGCTTTAAAAAAAAATGGATTTCTACTAAAAGCGCGCGGGATGACGGCTGTGAGAAATTGGAAAGTTATTTAATCGCCGATCTCGACCGTAGCATTTATATCCATGGCTGAACGTTTGATCTCTTTAATTCGTCAATGCTGCTTTTGTGCCACATAAGTAATAATGGCGAAAACGATCTCTTCAACCAGGCGGTCCGGAACGCCATCCGCAAACAAGGATTGCAAGCGCATATCGCAAATATCATTCACATAGTCGACCACTACAAAACGGCCATCCGCCGTAAGCGCGATTTCGGCTGAGAAAAAGTCCAGCTCGGAAATT
>CAYUVM010000194.1:0-7825 GCA_964447935.1 uncultured Cytophagia bacterium
CAAAATAAATGACTAAAAGCTGGACGATTTGCAAACCGATGAAAGTTCCGAATGGAACGTTTTGTCCGAGCGCGCGCGCGATCACGTAACCCATTAGATATTTGTTAAAAAATAGGGTCAAGGTGAACAACACGGTGGCAGCCAGCGCCCATTTTTTTTGCCGGAGAATTTTTTGGAACCCGTCGCCGAAGCGTTGGGACTCGGACTCCAGGGAGTTCAATAAACGGTCACGCAGCGCTAAAAACTTTTCATGGCGTCCGGGCAGCAGGTGAAAAAGAAACTTGATGAGCCGCATCCCCAAATGCGGAAAAAGCAACACAAAAAGCACCAATCCTGCCACGCCGCCGACAGCAACAAAACCGGTTTTAAGCAGCGGCGCAAAATTTTCGCCGAAGAGATTGGGCGGTAATATAAACAGCGCCGCCACACTGGCCATGAGGAAAAAAATGAGCGTCGCGCCAAAGTTGATCAATGAGCTTAATACCCCGTCGGCCACGTTCGCACCGCACCGCCACAAAATATAAAGCTGTGCCGGCCCGCCGCCGGTTTGAAATGGGGTGGCTGCGCCCATAAACATGTTGGCCCAATTCGAGCGCATGCAATTCCACAACGAAACATTGGGCAGAATTTTGCCGTCAAAATAAAGCCGATAGCGCAGCCCGCCAACGAGATAATCCAAGCCGATCAGGGGAATGAGCAGCGCGACGAAGCGCCATTCAATATGCCGCAGCAAGTCTTCAAATCCTGCCGGCCGTTTCCACCAGATGCCAAGCAGGGTTCCCGCCACGGAAAAGATAATGAAACCTTGAATGCCGCGCACCAAAACTTTGGGCGAGGGGAGTAATGAATTGCTTGTTGAGGCGTTGTTCATTGGCTATATTCTAAGAAAAGTGTTTCCAAAATTATTCAACGGACAACATAAAATTATCAATCAATCGCGTGCGGCCGAGGCGTACGGCGAGGGCAACGACGATTCCTCCGTGCAGCGTTGGCAGTGGGTGCAAGGTAGCGCGATCAACAATTTCCACATACTCGATCACCGGCGCGGAGATTTCGCGGCGCAGGAGAGCTTGCATTGCCAAAACGATTTTCGCGGCATCGCGTTCACCGTCGCGAATCATGTGTTCGGCCAAAGTGAGGGCATGATAAAGTGCCGTGGCTTGTTGCCGCTCAGCAGGGGAGAGGTAAACGTTGCGCGAACTCATGGCCAAACCATCCGGCTCGCGCAAAGTGGGGCCGACAACAATTTCGATCGGCATATTTAAATCCTGCACCATACGCTCGATGACGACGACTTGTTGCGCATCCTTCTGGCCGAAGGCGGCGAAATGCGGTTGGACAATGTTGAAGAGCTTGCAAACCACCGTCGTCACGCCGCGAAAATGTCCGGGCCGCCACGGCCCGCAAAGCGTTTCGGTGAGGTATTCGACTTCAACATGTGTGTGAAAATTTTTCGGATAAATATCTTCGACCACCGGATAGAAAACCACGTCGCCCCCCGCGCTCGCGCATAACTTCATGTCACGCGCCAAGTCGCGCGGATATTGCGCAAAATCTTCTTTGGGGCCGAATTGCAGCGGATTGACAAAAATACTCGTGATAAGGAGATCGCAGCGCGGACGTAGCAGGCGCATCAAGCTCAAATGACCCTCGTGTAAATAACCCATCGTTGGCACCAAGCCGAGGCGTTTGCCCGCAGCGCGCCAGGCAAGGGCTTGTTGCTGCATATGTGCGGCGTATTCGATGATTTGATGGCTCATGAAGTTTGGGCAACCAGCGTCAAAGGTAGAGAAATTTTCATTCTTGCATGGGCAAAAGAAAAGCCAACCCATTTCGGCAATCGCGAGCGGTTGCAGAAGCTGATCAGAAAAACGGCATAATTATTTCCCCAGTCGTTGTGCGAGTAACCACGGGAGAAGCTCCGGATCGGCATAAGCTTGGTCCCACGAGTTGTGGTTCACCCCGGGGTATTCGGTGTATTTCACCGTGGCGCCGACCTTGCGGAGGGCTTCGGCCATTTGCCGTGATTCGGTGACCGGAATTACCGGATCGGCATCGCCATGAAAAATCCACACCAGTATTTTACCAAGGCGTTTCGCAATGGTGGCATACGGTTGTTGAGTGGGAACTTGGGTGGCCGCCTCGGCTGGAAACGGAAAAGCCGGCGGTGGAACCACTCCGCCGCAAATTGGCACGAGGGCAGCGAATTTACCGGGATGCCGCGCGGCCCCATAATAAACGCCATAACCGCCCATCGAGAGGCCGGTTAAGTAGACACGTTGCGGATCGCCGTTGAATTCTTTGAGCGTTTGATCGAGCGCCTGCAACGCTTGTTGCTCCATTTCCCCAAACCACACTTGACCGCGCCGGCATTGCGGCATCACCACGATACAGGGAAAGCGTTTGGGATGTTGTCTTATGGCTGCACCAATGCCGACTTTCGTGTGGGTGCTGCCATCATCGCCGCGCTCGCCGGCGCCGTGTAGAAAAAGAATCACCGGCCATTTTTTCTTTGGCGTGAAATCGGCGGGCACGTAAACTTGATAGCGATAAGCCGTCCCGTTCACGGTGACGGTGCGGTTGAGAAAAGCGGTTTCGGTTCCCAAAAGAAAGTTCGTTTGAACGCCCGTCAAAATTAACAATAGAAAAAGGCTGAATTGCAATTGTTGATTATGCATTGTGGTTTTCCAAAAATCGTCGCGGCTCTGCGAATGATGTCAATTTAACTCAACGGGATCAACTGCGGCGCACGGACCCAAATGTGCTCGGTACAATAAATGCCAATCAACACCAGCCCGCCGATGATAAACAGCGGACTGCCAAGCCACAACAAAAGCAGCGGCAGCACATTTCCCAGCAACAAAACACCAAACCAAAAGAGGGCACTGAATCGGCCGGAGATGATCATTTGCACGGTGGTTTTCGCATCGGCGGTGGGATGGGGCGTCATTAACTCGGAAACCAGCACGATCAAATTCAGCACCAGGCCGGCGGCCAGAACGGCGCGTAAAAAGTCTGCCCAACTTTCATCACCGGCGATCGCGAACGCCAGCAAGCTAAACACCGCCGCGCCGGCCATGAACGCATGCACGAGCATATGCAGCGGCAGGATCGGGCTTTGCCAGAAATCACGGCCTTTGGCCTGCGCAAAAAGAAAGGCGGTGTAAACCGCAGTGATCACGGCTAAAATTGCATTGAGCCACAGCAACGGCAGCCGCAAGCCGGGCCAATCGAAAAGTAAACTCACCCCCAGCAACGTCAGCGTGCCGCCGTAAAAAGCCAGTGCATAACCGCCGCGCACGAGCCACGATTTCCACTGCGGCCGCAACATGACATAAAGAAACCGTTTTGGCTGATCAAGATCTTTGACTAAGAGATAAGTCGTGAGCAAAAGAAAAACCATGCTTGTTGCCAAGCCGAACCATTCCACCGCCGGTGAAACTGTCGCGACATTCAGCGTGCGTGCGAGAAACGGTATGAGAAGTGCGCCGGCGGCAATCGCTTTCGTCCACACATATGCGGACACTTTCCAATCCCACAGCACGCCTTTGTTGGGCGCATCATAAACGCGTCGCGCGTTTTCTTTAAGCACTTCCAGCGCTTTTTGATACATTTTCTTTTCATCGCCGCCGCGGGGAATAAGTACGTCACTCGTTTCGGCCTCGTGTTTTACATTTCCCGCCAACTCTTCGGCTAACTTCGCGGGATCAGCTTGGCTGATGCGCGTTTCAGCGTATTTCGCAAAATGCCCGACGCCGGTCACTTGCGAACTCCACATGTATTGATCCGCTGGCGGTGTCACCATCGGTTTGAGTGAAGCTTCATCGCCGTCGATATAAAAAAGTTTTGGACGCGTGCCTTTTTCCACTTTGCGCGCTGTCACTTGCTCGCGCGCCAGCAGTTGTGCTATTTCCGTCGCGGGATTGTCGAAATCACCGGAAATGATAGCGTGTTCCGGACAAACATTGACGCAGGCCGGCTCGAGGCCGATATCAACACGATGCGCACAGTAGTTGCACTTTGCCGCAGTATTGGAGTCGGGGTCGATATAAAGCGCGTCGTACGGGCAGGCTTGCATGCAGCCTTTGCAGCCGATGCAGCGGCGTTTGTCGAAATCCACAATGCCATCATCGCGTTTGAACAGCGCCGTCACCGGACAAATCTCAATGCACGGCGCGTCGTCGCAATGATTGCAGCGCATCACCGAAAACAGCCGCCGCGTGTTGGGAAATTCGCCCTTCTCAATATACTTCACCCACGTGCGATTGACGCCGAGCGGCACTTCATGCTCCGCTTTGCAGGCGACGGTGCAGGCATGACAGCCGATACATTTGCGATTGTCGATGATGAAACCAAAATTCATTCGCGCTCCGGAAAGTGGACGACTTCTAAAAAATTTTATCCGCTGCCTCAGTTATATCCATTTACAAAAAATGCGTAAGCGGATGAGTGAAATTGAAAGATAAAAAAATTGCTTTGCAATGCAAGCGTTTTTCGCAGAAGTTACATCGGTGAGATTGGCGGAACGAGGCCTTATTCCCGTATGGTCAAATTTTCGACCCAGATCACTTCGCAAGCGCCGTCACCTTGATCTGTGCGGCTCAATGAGCTGCGCCAACTCCAGCCATTTGGTGCGCGCACGGAAACCAGATAACCGCGCAGCGCAATCACTTCGCCGCGGCGCAGGCTTTTGAGAGTTGTGGCAATATCCGCATCGGCGGGAATCATGTGCATATTGGCGCTGCACGCATTGAGTTTTTCCGCCGGTAATGGCAAGTCACGCGCCCACCAGAAATAGCGGCGCCCACTTTGGCTGATGTCAAGTTGATCCAAAACCTTTTGATCGGACATCGGCCCCCAGCCCAGTGCCAGATCGATTGGGGCGAGATCAGCCGCGCGGTCGACCCAATAGCGTTCTTTACTGAGCACGCGCGCCTCGAGGCTGAATTGCGCCAATGCGCGAATCTGATAATCTTCTTTCGTCCACGCGCGAATTTCCGCCATCGCGATCTGCCGCGGCGCGCCGGAAACCAAGATGCCGGGCGGATGCGTGAGCGGGCGTTCAAACCAATAATCACGAACGAGGAAAGCCAGAATCACTATCATGAAAACAAGCAGAAATTTCCACATGACTTTTTAATACGAGCACGGCGGGCAAGATGCAGAGCCGGCGTTGTCACTGTGCGCGGCAAATATTTCTTACTTCTCATGAGGAAGCACTATCCGACGACTTGGCAAGCGCTGATGCAAATCGTTGTGACAAAAGCAATCATTTGCATACGATTCAGCGAAAAACGTTGACGCGTGGCGTTGTATTTGAGTGCGAATGTGGTTTAAAGTGGAAAAGCAAAAATGATGCTTAAGCCAACAAGCGCATTCTCAATGCAAACGGGTCATCAATTGTCGCAAGGCCGCGCAGGCGCGCGCTGATGGCGGCAAAGAGACGCTTCTGGATCCGATAAGCTTCGACATTGGGTGGGAGGGGGCTGCGGCGTCTATTCTCCTGCAACAGGACAAAAGTACCGGTTAGTTCCTCCAGCGAAATTTTTTCTCCATTTTCTTTTTTCCAAACCCATGCGGCATGAAGCGCTGCGCCGAGAGCCGCGCCCTCACCTTCAACCGGAATCGTTTCGGCCTCAAAGATATCCGCAATGGCTTGACACCAAGCATCGGATTTAGCGAGCCCGCCGGTAAGCCGGATTTCTTTTAGCTTCACCGGCATGCGGCGAAAACCGTCATACAAATTTAAAACGTGCCCTTCCAACACCGCGCGGCAAAGATTTTCTTTTGTAAATTCATCCAACCCAAAGCCGAAATAGACTGGAGCAGCAAGGGGAACATCCGGCGTTCTTTCGCCAATGTACCAGGGCACAAGCAAGCGGCCTTCGCTGCCGGCCTTCGTTTTTTTTATTATTGCATTAAACTCGGCATGGCTCATCTGATATTGTGCGAGTAGCGCATCGTACCCATTGGCTAAATTTGACACGCAAAGCAGCGGCAAATAGTGGCCGGTGCTGTCGCAAAAAGCTGCGATCTCGCCGGTCGGATCGACAAACGGCTGGTTCATGAAGCAGTACGCTGTGCCGCTGCTGCCCAAGCTAATAGTAACGATACCTTCGCGGACATTGCCGGTGCCAATCGCTCCATACATATTATCGCCGCTACCCGCGTCTATTTTGCACTCCGGCGAGAAGCCAAAACGTGCAACCAAATCTGCAGAGATGCTGCCAATCGTTGCATCCGCAGGCTTCACTTCCGGAAGTTTCCGCTGCAAGTCGGTAGCGATGGCGTCCAGCACGCGCTGTGACCATTGTGCAGTCTTCGGGTTCCATAAGGCCATGCCGGACAAATCACCTGGTTCCATCACGCGCACGCCGCCGGTGAGATAAAAATTGATATAATTGTGCACCAGAAAAAACGTCGATGATTTGGCGTAATTTTCTGGCTCATGATTTACCAGGTGAAAAATTTTTGCCGCAGTGTATCCTGTACGCTGGCTATTTCCTATTTCTTCGATCATGGCTGCAAGGCCACCGATCTTGGCCGTTAAAATTTCACATTCTTCCAAAGTCGAAAAATCATTCCAGAGCTTGCTGGTGGGGCGCGTCAATTTCCCCTGTGCATCCAGGCTGACCAATCCGTGCTGTTGGCCGGAGACGGAAATGCACTTGATATTGGCAAGCGGAATTTTCGAATTTTTTAATTTCGAAAAGACTTTTTCAACAGCCACGATCCACATCTCCGGCTCTGATTCTGAAACGCCTTTGGGCAAGCCCGGCTTGACGCCATTTAGCGTGCCGTATTGCGGCAGGTCATCGTCGTAATTCACCGCAGCAACGAACACCACAGCGTCCGCGGCGGTGTCAATCACGACTAATTTACAACTTTGGGTCGAAACATCGAGTCCAGCAAAAAGGGAATTCATAGCATGAGTTTGTTACGAGTAAATTTTTTAACCAAAGTGTTTTTTAAAATCCGATTGAATTGCCGCCATCGACTGGCAGTACGATGCCGGTGATGTATTTGGCCTGTGCCGAAGCCAAAAATAATGCGGCGTTGGCCACGTCTAACGGTTCACCCAGCTTACCCATAGGCGTTCGGGCCAGCACGCGTGCTTTTCTGTCGGGATCGTTGTCAAGAGCTTTTGACGACATCGCTGTGGAGATAAATCCGGGTGCGATGCAATTGACCCGAATGCCGTGTGCAGCCCATTCAACCGCGAGGGCGCGCGTCATGCCTTCGACGGCCGCCTTCGCTGCGGTATAAGCAATCACTTTGGGTAAGCCATAATGCGCGGCCATCGAGCTGACCATGATGATGCTTCCGCCAGCCTGGGCAATCATTGGTTTCGCTATTTCCCGGGCAAGGGCAAACACTGCGGTTTGATTGGTTTGGATGATTTCCTGATACTCCTGATCCGATACCGCCACGGCATCCTTTTTCAAATTAATTCCTGCATTATTGACGAGAACGTCAATCGCCCCCATCCCCTCATTGATTTCTGCCACTAATTCCGGAAGCCGGCCAAACTCATTTAGATCAAACGCGCAGCAGCGCACTTTCTCGCCTAATTGTTTTTGCGCCCATTTCAGTTTTTCGCTACTTCTGCCGACAATAACAACGTTTGAATAATTGGCTACAAACGCACTGGCGATGGCATAACCAAGTCCGCTGGCGCCGCCGGTAACCAGAACGTTTTTGTCTTTCAGGTCTTTGTATAATACAGTCATTTGCAGATGAACTCCTTTTTATTTGGATGCGTTAATTTTTTGCAAGAAGATGTCCCCGAAAAACTGTTCCAGTTGGAAGCCGGTAATACTGCCTG
>CAYUVM010000195.1:0-7761 GCA_964447935.1 uncultured Cytophagia bacterium
CATTTGCGGCACAACAAATCTTTCAAGCGCGGCAGTGAATATTGGTCGAAATCGGCATTTTTCGCTTCGATCACGCCGTCGGTAAAAGTGACCAAAACGTCGCCGGGGCTGAGTTGAATTGATTTGGGCATAAATTGCGTCGTGCCCATGACGCCCAGCGGCGCGCCGCCGCCGGAGGCAATAAACTCGCCGGATTCGCCATTCTGCTTCAACCAATATACCGGCAAATGGCCGCCAGTGGCAAAAGTCACTTCGCCCGTCGTGGCATTGAGTTGCGCATATTGCAGCGTCACGAACATTCCGCGCCGGCCGCGCTCGACCAGACCCTCGTTCATTTTTTGTAACGTTTGCGCCGGATCGCGATGGCGTTGGCTGGCCACACGAAAATCGCTGACCAGCCGCGCCATGTACAGCGCCGCCGGCACGCCCTTGCCCGAAACGTCGCCGACCACGACGCCGAGCGTGTCATGCTCGAGCATCATGAAATCGTAAAAATCGCCGCCAATTTGCGTCGCCGGAATCGACTTCGCAAAAATCTCGAAACGCCCCTGCGGATCTTCGGGAAAAGTTTGCGGCATAAAACTCTCTTGAATCGTGCGCGCCGCTTCGAGTTGCTGATCGAGTTTTTGTTTCTCCAACATCGTGCGGTGCATGCGCGCGTTCTCGATCGCCAGCGCCACTTGCCGGCTGAACGTCGAGAAGAGATCGAGATCATCATCGGTGAACGATTTGCCGTGCAGCGGATTGATGACTTCCGCGACGCCGATGATGCGTTCTTTCACTTTGAGCGGCACCGCGAGAATCGAGCGCGTGATAAAGCCGGTGGTGTCGTCGCTCTTTTTGGAGAATCGCGGATCCTGGCTTACATCCGGCACGATGAGCGGCTGGCCGCTTTGCGCCACCCAGCCGGCAATGCCCTCGCCGACCCGCAGTTGAATCGTTTGCATAACTTGCGCGCTCACTTCGCCGAGCGCCACTTCCCACTCCAACATGCCGGTCTTCTCGTTGATCAGCATGACGGAGCAAGCTTCCGCGTCCATCACCGCTTGCGCCTTTTCCATCACGAGGCTGAGCACGCTGTCGAGATCAAGCGTGCTGTTGACGATGATGCTCACCTCGATCAAGCTGGAGAGCGTCGCCACCCGCGATTTTAAAGCTTCAATCTCGTCATGCACGTTCATCTGCAGTGCAGACGATTTTGCAGTTTTTAACGTTGGCATAGTTACCGCCTTGGCCTAAGTTTCCTCAATTTCCTCCGGTTCGAGCCGCGCTCCCGTGCCGCTCGTAAATATTTTTTTACTCTGCCTCAAGCCAACTCTTTCATTGTCCCCATAGGACTTCTTTAATGCTGCTGTCGCCAGAATCTATCTCAATGATGAGATCACCACCGCGGCGGCCAACGTAATCTCTGGGGCCGTAATTTATCCGCCAAAGCACATCGCCGTTGAAAAACCGTTGCGTGACTGTGATGAGGCTTTGCAGAATATCAATGCCCGATTCACGCGCGCGCTTATTGGCGACCGCAACAGCGCGAGCCAATGAAACCGCGACATCGTCGGCATAAATATCAGCGGTGAGGGTTGTTGTCATATCATGTCTCCTTCATTTTCACCCCAAATTTTCCACGTGTCTGCCACTGTGCTTACTTGACCAGTGGGCGAGATAAGGTAAATCTCATCTTGGGAAACGACAAACTCGCCTTCGTAAAACTCACCCTTCAAATCGGGATCATCACGAACCGCGCGTTTATCCGTCTCACTTGGTTCCTGCAAAAAATCGCTTCCCGTATTGGGATGAGTATGAAACGTCGCGACAATGTCACATTCGTCAAATTTGCAATCTGGATGCGGCGGCAAAACGATGCTGTTTTGCACACCTTGGGGCCAGCGAACTACACGCAAATTTCCCATCTTATCCAATAAGATAAACCCGCCTTCCTCATGTCCGCCGTTTAAGTCGGGTTGCGAATCTTCCCAGGCCCGTTTGAGTGCGGCACGAATTGCGAGATCGTCGAAGAGGGTAGTTTGTCGCTGAGCCATTTATACTTATTTACTGGCCTATGATTGGTTGAGCCGCAACAACTTATAAAATATAGCAAAATACGTTATACAATCAAACGCTATTTTGCCCTCAATGCGCCTCCAACCAATTCTCTCCCACCCCCACATCCACTTTAATCGGCACATCCAACTTAATCGCCGAACTCATCTCCTCGCGCACGAGTTTTTCCAACGCGCTCAATTCCTCTTCCGGCGCTTCAAATACCAGCTCATCATGGACTTGCAGAATCATGCGCGCGCGCAGATTTTCTTTTTGCAGGCGCCGGTGGATATTGATCATCGCGATTTTGATCAAATCTGCAGCGGTGCCTTGAATGGGGGTATTGATGGCGGTGCGTTCGGCGAACTCGCTGGCGCGGCGGTTGTCGCTGTTGATGTCGGGCAAAATGCGGCGGCGATTGAGCATGGTGGTGACGTAGCCTTTTTTATGCGCGTCGGCAATCGTGCCCATCATAAACGCATTGACGCCGGAATATTGCGCGTAATAATTGGTGATGAAATTCTGCGCTTCTTCCACCGAGATGCCGAGGCGTGAACTCAACCCGTACGCACCCATGCCATAAATGATACCGAAATTGATTTCCTTCGCGCGGCGGCGAATGTCCGGCGTCATTTCTTTTGGGTCAATATTAAACACGCGCGCCGCCGTCGCCGTGTGAATATCTTCATCATTCCGAAACGCTTCGATCATCGCCGCGTCTTTGGAGAGATGCGCAACGATGCGTAATTCGATTTGTGAATAATCCGCGTCGAGCAGTTTCCATCCCTTTTCACCGGGAATAAACCCGCGGCGAATGCTACGGCCCAACTCGGTTCGAATCGGAATGTTTTGCAAATTCGGATCGCTCGAAGAGAGCCGGCCCGTTGCCGCAATCGCCTGATTGTAGCTCGTATGCAAGCGCTTCGTAAATGGATTCACTAGCGCCGGCAAAGCATCCACGTAAGTTGATTTGAGCTTCGAAAGCTCGCGATATTCCAAAAGCTTTTTGGGCAAATCGTGATCTTTCGCCAGACGCTCCAGCACATCCGCATCCGTGGAGCGGCCGGTTTTGGTGCGCCGCGACGACTTCAGTTTCAACTTATCAAAAAGAATCTTCTCGAGTTGTTTGGGAGAATTTAGATTGAATTCTTCACCCGCTGTTTCGTAAATATCGGCCATCAACGTGCCGAGCGTCGCTTCCAATTCCGCCGACATTTTTTGGAGAAAAACCAGATCGAGCTTCACGCCGGATTTTTCAACATCGGCCAACACCGCGACGAGCGGCATTTCGACTTGCTCGAACAACTCGTTCATGCCGGCGGCAGGCAGCTTCGGCAAAAAACAATTGCGCAAGCGCCAGGTAAAATCCGCGTCTTCGCAGGCATAACGCCCAACGGTTTCCACCGGCACGTCGCGCATGGTAATTTGATTTTTGCCCTTGCCGATCAAATCGCTCGTGGGAATCTTTTTATAATTAAAATATTCCAGCGAGAGCGCGTCGAGATTGTGTTGGCGGCTCGTGGGGTTAAGCAAATAGCTCGCGATCATCGTGTCAAACACCACGCCCTGCATCTGCACGCCGTAGCGCGACATGATGAGCATGTCGTATTTGGCATTCTGGCCGCATTTGGGGCGATGCGGATTTTCAAGCAAAGGGGCAAAAATATTTTTTAAAGAAAATGAATTTTTACCATCTTCACTTTGCAGGAAAAAATCTAAAAACTTGCTTGCCGCTGCCGGCGACGGGCCGGACGCCGGCGCGACCGGAATATAATAGCCGCTGCCTTCTTCCCACGAAAAACTCATTCCTACCAACTCGGCACGGAGCGGGTCTTCCGC
Organism: uncultured Cytophagia bacterium; assembly: GCA_964447935.1. Taxonomy (GTDB): domain Bacteria; phylum Zhuqueibacterota; class Zhuqueibacteria; order Zhuqueibacterales; family Zhuqueibacteraceae; genus Zhuqueibacter. The sequence goes on from CAYUVM010000195.1 coordinate 3,880, forward strand.
GGTGGTTTCGGTGTCAAAAGCAAAACATTCGGTTTGCGTGAGTTGCTGCGCCAGCCATTGCACTTTTTCCGGCGTGCGGAGGATTTCGTATTTTCCGGTGGTTGTCTCAGCGGTGGTCACAGAAAAACGCGTCACCAGGCTGCTGAACTCAAACTCGCGGCACAATGCGGCGACCGCAGGATTGTCGGCGCCATGATACGCGAGATCATCCATACGCAACGGCAACGGGACGTTGGTATCAATAGTCACCAATTGCTTGGAAAGCAGCGCCAGCGCACGGTTGTTTTTCAGGCTCTCGCGAACATTGGCGCGTTTGATGCTGTCAGCTTGCGCCAAAAGATTTTCCACGCTGTCATATTGTAACAAAAGTTCCAGCGCCGTCTTTTCGCCAATCTTCGGAACTCCGGGGACATTGTCGGAGGCATCGCCCATCAACGCGAGATAATCAATCACCCGATTCGGCGGCAGGCCAATTTTTTCTTTGACGCCGGCGACATCAAGAAGCTCAACTTTATCGCCTTTGCCGGTATTATAAATGACCGTGTTCTCATCCACCAACTGCATAAAGTCTTTATCGCCGGTCACGAGATAAGCGGCGAGCTGCTGCTTCGCCGCGGCTTTTGCCAATGTGCCCATCACATCATCGGCTTCAAAGCCCGGCACTTCGACAATTTTTGCGCCGAGCGCGGCGCTGAACTCACGAATGCGCGGCAACTGGGCCACGAGATCATCCGGCATTTTCTGGCGCGTGGCCTTATATTCGGCGTACGCTTTATGGCGAAAGGTTGGCTCCGGCGTATCAAAAACGACAGCAAGATAATCGGGATGTTCGTCGTCAATCAGCTTCAGCAAACCGCGCACAAAACCAAAAACCGCGCTGGTGTTTTCGCCGCGCGAATTGGTAAGCGGGTTGCGGATGAAGGCAAAATGGGAGCGATAGGCCAGCGCCGAACCGTCCACCAGAAAAGCGCGCTGCTGGGGCGCCGCCGTTTCGGTGAAGGACAATTGAGCTTTAGGTGACTTGGGCATTCTTGCAATTTAAGGCAAAAATGACGAAAAGTCAACGTGAATATCAGTTGACAATCTGCGAAAATTTCTTTAATGTAATGAACGCCATATCGCAGAATTTTAAATTCAGAATTTGATTTCAGGAGCAGGCCATGAATGAAAATGTACCGCCGCAACAAATCAACATCGAACTTGGTGAAAAAGAAGCCGAAGGGATTTATTCCAATCTGGCAATTATTAATCATACGCCGTCGGAATTTGTGATTGATTTCGTGCGCTTTTTCCCGGGCGTGCCGAAAGCCCGCGTACATGCACGGATCGTGATGACGCCGCAACATGCAAAATCCCTGGTGCGGGCGTTGCAAGAAAATGTGCAGCGATATGAAAGCACGTTTGGAGAAATCAAGATCTTCGGTGAAGAAAAAGCCAAAGAGTTTGGCTTTCGGTCGATCATGGAAAGCAACGTCAAAGGCGAGGCCTGAAGCTCGCATGGCGCAGAGCGCAAAAATAAAAAGCCCTCTCCGAATCATTCGTTGAGGGCTTTTCTATGGGTGGAAAGCGGAGAGGTGATCTCCGGCTCTTTTAAGCGTTAGTCAGTTGAACGGTTCGTCGGTTGGCCAGTTACTGGGCTAACCGGTAAACGGATTAACCGCCCAATTTTTTCACTGCCCAAACAATTCCTGCTCCACCATCTCCATCCAGATGTGCCCAATCAGAATGTGGCACTCCTGAATGCGTTGGGTATCTTTGGAAGGAACGATGACTTTATGATCGACCGCCGGCGCAATCCTGCCGCCGGTGTTGCCGAGCAGGCCAATGGTGATTAAACCCTGCTTCTGTGCGGTCTGCGCGGCGATGAGCACATTTTCCGAATTGCCCGAGGTGCTGATGCCGATCAACACATCGCCGGGAAGGCCGAGCGCCTGAATTTGTCGCGCGAAAATATCTTTGAAGGCGTAATCATTGCCGACCGCCGTGAGAATCGAAGTGTCGGTGGTCAAAGCCATTGCGGCCAAGGCCCGGCGGTCGCGGCGTAAATGGCCGACCAGTTCAGCCGCGAGGTGCTGCGAATCGGCAGCACTCCCGCCGTTGCCGCAGAAAAGAATTTTGCCGCCGGCGCGAATGGCCCGGCCCAATTCTAAGCCGGCCTCTTGAATTTCATGCACACATTTTTGGAGCAGCGTCGTCTTCGCGCTAATGCTGTCTTCGATGGTTTGCCGGATAAATTGTTCGGTTTGATTCATGCTCTGCTTTTCTCCGTAAATCGTTCACACCAGCTTTCCTGACCTATTTTTGTTGATCTACTGCTCAAGGGAAATCAGCCAATCTTTTTCCCACCACAGGCGAACAAAAACCCCACGCTCATTTTCTTTGGCACCAAGGCGGTTGGAAAAATTATTAAACCGCGCTGCTTGTCCGTGTACGGCGAGAAAAAATCCCGGCGCCGGATGCCAGCGCGCTTCCAGGCGAAACTGCCAACTGCGTTCGACGACACCAAAAGGAAAGTTTTCGCGATACCCGTTCTCAATGGTGGCGTTTTCCCAGGGGCGGTCAAAAGTGGAGTCAATCCGGCCTTCGCCGCGCCGCAATAATTCCGTCGTGAAGTAAAGCTGCACTTGCTTGCCGGCGTATAAATTCGTATACAACAGCCAACGGTCGAAATCGTTGCCAAGAAAATGCGCCAATGGACGGCCGCGATGCAAGAACTTTTCCCACTCCCGCACCGTATTGTAAGTCCGATTCGTGACGCGGGTATATTCCAAACCAAGCCTCGCCGCCTGCACGGCTTTTTCAACACCGAGCAAGTAGCCAATTTCATTTGGTTCTAAATCGCCGCGGCCGCGTTTTTCCACTTGAATATCGTCGATGAGCAACTGCCCATAAAATTCCAGCCCCAATTGGGGCCGCGCGATGAAATCCAGCGCAACGAAAATATTGCCGCCCAATTGCTTGTCATTAAGTTGCTCGCCATGATAAATCAGGCATGGATTAAGATAATTCCATTCAAAGGCGCGATTCGGGCCGCCGCTGACGACGAATTGGGTAAAACCTAAATGCAGGCGATTTTTACTTAATTCCGCTTCGGCGCGGGCCGCGGTTAAATAACGTTCGGCATAATCAACGCCATATTGCGCCGCCGAGGAATCAGCCAGCGGTGCACGATCCAACTTGGCGGCCACATAAGTAAAACGCGCCCGTGGAAAATCAAGTTGCGCCAGCAAATGATCCAATGGCCGCGCATAATCCGAAATCAGCAAGGTGGCATCCCGCCCCCGTCCCCAGCGGATGAAGTCACGTCCAAATTTAACCAAATATTTGTCGAAATGCAAGAGCGCATAAGCCTGCTCGGTAAAACCGGTAAAACCACGCCAACGTTTGCCAAGATAATTCGGATCATCGCCGAGGTTTTGATCCAGATTGATGGTGTTGTAAAACGCCAGATGGCGATCCGGAAAAATACCAAGATGGCTGCGCAGGGCTAATCGCGAGCGCCGCTCGGTGTGTGCCATGCTTCCGGCGTTTTCGAGAACACGCGTACCAGCCAACAGTTTGGGGTAAACCGCCGCTGCGGTCGGGGCGAGGGCGTTTATGCGTTGCAGCCAGAACTGTTCGGCAGCGGTATTGAGGCGGGGCTGCAGACTATCCGCAACATTCTTAAACTGTTCATACCGCAGCGGCAACGTTGCCAGCATGGTACCCGGCAAGCGTTGGCGCAAACCGAGCTCTTGCAAATATTCGTAGGCCCAATGATTGGTTGGCAGCGGGATTATTTCTTGCGCCCGTGCCGGGTTTATGAAGCTGCAGGCAATCGCCAGTGTTCCCCAGCGCCCAATAATCGCGGCGGCATTGAACCAACCACGCCAAGGGAATTTC
>CAYUVM010000196.1:0-7761 GCA_964447935.1 uncultured Cytophagia bacterium
TCTCCGAAGCCATAATGAAAGCGCTCCGCGTCGCCTTTCCGCAAAACCAACCGCAGGAACGTCTCGTCGAAAGCGTCGGCCCCAAAATCGGCAAAGAATTGCGCTCGGCGGCCATTTGGGCGACAATCATTTCGCTGATCCTCATTCTTATCTACGTGAGCTTTCGTTTTGAATTTATTTTTGCAGTCGGCGCGGTGGTGGCGTTGTTTCATGACGTCATGGTCACCCTCAGCTTCTTTTCGCTGTTGAATATGGAAGTGAATTTGACCGTGGTGGCCGCGTTTTTGACCATCGTCGGTTATTCGCTGAACGACACCATCGTCGTGATGGATCGTATCCGGGAAAATCGCCGCATTCATCGCGATGGCAATATCGAGAAGATTATTAATTTGAGCGTGAATCAGACGCTGGGCCGCACGATTATCACCTCGTTGACCGTGTTTATCGTCGTGTTGATTTTGTTGTTCTTCGGCGGCGACGTGATTTACAATTTCGCATTCGCGATGACGGTTGGCGTCATTTCGGGTGTTTATTCCACGGTTTATATCGCCGCCCCCATCGTCGTGGAATGGTATAAAAAAGCTGAAATTCAAAAAATTCGCCGCGGCGTGAAGGTCGCGTAAAATAATTTTTTGCATTTTATCTCGGAGTGTTTCGGCCTTCTTTTTAAAATAAAAGGAAAATCGGGACTTTAGCGCGGTGCAGCCTTGGCAGGCGGTGCGGCAAACTGAAGTCTGTGGCCGTAGATTTGTGCTCCGTGTCGAGGGAGGTTTGCAATGACCATTATCGAAAAAAATGTAGGCGATGTCGTTGTTCTCGAGTTGACCGGAAAAATCATGGGCGGGCCGGACGCTAGTTTATTAAACGACAAACTGCATGATTTGCTGGACAAGGGCAAAACCAAAGTAATTGCCGATCTCGCCAGCGTCAGTTGGATGAACAGCTCCGGGCTGGGCATTCTGATTGGCGGCCTGACGACGATGCGCAATAACGGCGGCGATCTCAAACTATCCGGCGTCACCGAACGAATTCAAAACCTGCTGATGATCACCAAACTTCTCACGGTTTTTGATGCGCACGACTCTCTTGAAAAGGCTGTTGCCAGTTTTAAAAAATAGTGCAACCATCGACGCAATTTCGTATTAACCTATAACTCCGGCATTCCGGTCTTTGTGTAAAGATCGAGGTGACGGAGTTTTTTATTTTTGTAATCGGCAGGCTTTTATATTCAAATTTGCTGAATGGCTCGGATAAGTTTTTGAATTTTTATCCGATTATTTCAATGCATTCCAATACCCTAATTCTTTAACAATACTTATGCCGGTTCAAATCATTGTCGGCGCGCAGTGGGGCGATGAAGGCAAAGGCAAGATTGTCGATTTGCTCAGCGAAAAAGCCGACATTGTCGCGCGCTATCAGGGCGGCGCCAACGCCGGGCACACCGTCGTCATTGGCGGCGAAAAATTTGTTTTGCATTTGATTCCTTCCGGCATTCTGCAGCCGAACACCATGTGCATCATCGGCAATGGTGTGGTGATTGATCCGGCCGCGTTGTTGCATGAAATCGAAGTGCTCAAAAAACAGGGTATAAAAGCTGAGGGCCGCCTGCTGCTTAGCCAGCGCGCGCATCTCGTGATGCCGTATCACAAATTACTCGATCAAAGCAAAGAAGAGACGGCGACGCAACAAAAAATCGGTACTACCGGCCGCGGCATCGGGCCGGCCTATGTCGACAAAGCACATCGCATGGGCATTCGCCTCATTGATCTGCTGGACACCGCAACCCTACGCGAAAAAATCAGCCGGAATTTGCAGGAGAAAAATGCTCTCTTAAGTGCCGTTTATGGCAAACCCCCACTGGCGACCGAAGACCTCTTGCAAGAATATCGCCGCTTTGCAGCGGAAATCAAGCCGTATATTACTGACACCTCGCACTACCTGCATCAAGCGATGGCGGAGGATAAAACGATTATTTGCGAAGGCGCACAGGGTTCGTTGCTGGATGTCGACTTTGGCACTTATCCTTATGTGACGTCTTCCACTCCCACCAGCGGCGGCGCCTGCACAGGCTTGGGAATTGGCCCCACGAAAATTGATCACGTCATGGGCGTAACCAAAGCGTACACCACGCGCGTCGGCATGGGCCCATTTCCAACCGAAATTCATGGCGCGTTCGGCGAGCAACTTCGCGCGCTGGGCCACGAATATGGCGCCACCACGGGCCGGCCGCGGCGCTGTGGCTGGTTCGATGCGGTCGTCGCTAATTACGCGGCGCAAATCAATGGTATCGACACCTGGGCGCTGACGAAGTTAGACGTGCTCGATACCTTTGCCGAGATCAAGCTTTGTGTCGCCTATCGCTATCGCGGCGAAGCCCTCAAATCCTTTCCGGCGGAAATACACATTTTGGAAAATTGCGAGCCGGTGTACGAGACTTTTTCCGGCTGGCAGGAATCCACCGCCAGAGTGCGCCGTTTTGATCATCTGCCGCGCGCGGCGCAGGAATATCTCAAAGCGGTGCAACAAATAACCCGCCTGCCCATTCAAATCGTTTCCGTCGGCTCCGATCGGGAGCAGACGATTTTTTGTTAATGTCGTACTTTTATGACAATCACCCTGGAAGCCGAAGGGTGTCACTTTAACCCCGGGAGCAAAAATATGATTACCACCACCACCCCCAATATTGAAGGCAAAGCGATCACGCAATACTTCGGCATCGTCACTGGTGAAGCGGTGATGGGCGCGAACATGTTTCGCGATCTTTTTGCCGGCATTCGTGATATCGTCGGCGGCCGCTCCGGCGCTTACGAAAAGGAGTTGGGCCATGCGCGCCTACTTGCGATGCAGGAAATGGAAGCGATGGCCGAGCAATTCGGCGCCAACGCCGTGGTCGGCGTCGACATCGATTATGAAGTTCTCGGAGCTGGCAACGGCATGCTGATGGTGACTGCCTGCGGCACGGCAGTGAAAGTGGCATAACGCAAACGGTTTCGCCAACTCTCGTTAAACGAAAATTTTTGTTCACGAATTCCTACCGAATAAGAATAGAAGAAAGAGTACGAGCAAATGATGACCCGCGATCAAGCCTTCGCCTTAATGTGCGAATGGACAGTAAGCGAAAGCCTGCGCAAACACATGCTGGCGGTTGAAGCCGCCATGCGCTTTTACGCGCGTAAATTTGGCGAAGATGAAGAAAAATGGGCGGTGGTCGGCATCTTACACGATATGGATTACGAGAAACACCCGAGTAAAGAGGAGCATCCGTATCAAACCGTGAAACTGCTGCGCGAACGCGGCGAGCCGGAAGAAATTTCCCGCGCTATTCTCGCGCACGCGGATTACTCGGGCGTGAAACCGGAAACGCCGCTGGAGAAAACCATTCTCGCGGTGGACGAGCTTTGCGGCTTCATTACGGCGGTCGCGTTGGTGCGCCCGAGCAAAAGCGTGTTGGAAGTTGAAGTCAGCTCGGTCAAAAAGAAAATGAAGGATAAAGCCTTTGCCCGCCAAGTGAGCCGCGAAGATATCACCCAGGGCGCGGCATTGTTGGGTATTTCACTGGATGAGCATATTGCCAACGTCTTGTCCGCATTGCAAGGGGCTGCATCGGAGTTAGGACTCGCCGGAAATCAGGCATGAAAAAACTTGTTCTGGCCACGGTAATTTTTTTGCTGTGGCCAGATTTTGCCCGCCCCGATCATCTGCGCGACGCCAACCGGCGCCAGCGTTATCTTTCCCTTCAGCAGCCCACGCTTAGCGATTCGTCCTATGTCATCAACGATTCTCTCCGCATTCAATTGCCGGATTTAACCATTCATCTGCTTCGGGGCCAATTGGTGCCGCTGCAAGATAACGCGAACGGGCTTACCGGTTTACTTTTTGATGGAAAAGCGCATGTGCGGTTCTCGCCGCGCCACGCCGTTGAACGCCAGCAATTGCACTATTTCACCAAAGATTCAACTCTGGCCCACGAAGTGTCGGGTTTGCTGTTGCGCTTTGCAAAAATACCACCGGAAGTCCCGCCCACAAATTTCTCGCCGTTTTTCAACGACGGCCAAAATTTGCGAAAACGCTGGTTACGCGCACCAACGAAAATACGTCTGGGGACGGCGGAACTGCCGGATTTGGTGCAGCGCGAGTGGCAACAGCGCCGCGGTTTAAATCTTGCCGCCCATTTATTCAACAGCAAGTATGCCGACACCTCGAGCCAGTTTATTCTCAGCGCGTTTGTGCCGGTACAGCCCGCGTCCGAATTTCCGCCACTGTATCTTTATTTGTTTAATACGCAAGCCTATGAGGTGATACAATTTTTTCAATACCACAAAAAAGCGCTGCGGCAGCCGTTGAATTTGCTATGCAGTTACCCCTTGGGAGATTACTTTGCCGCGCCGCCGCCGGACTCGGTGCGCTTAACCAAATATAACGGTTGGGTGGAAACGAATTCCAATGGCTTGCTTACCGCCGATATGGGCGTGGATATTTTTACCGGCGGAAGAAACGTGCCATCGCTTTTTTTTACGCTGGCCCCGGATCTGCTGGTTTCCCGCGTGACTGACGAAAATGGCGACACGCTCGATTTTATTCAGGGGCACAATGAAAATGGCGTCACGATTTTCTTGCCGCCGGCGCCGGTTGATACGTTGCGCCTGCTTTTTCATTATGCCGGTAAAATTTTGGTCCGGAACGTCAGTGGTGGGCTTTATCTAAAAGATGCCGTTTTCTGGGTGCCGCATTTAAATTATTTGCGGCGTGCGACATACAAAATTATTTTCAAATGTCCGCGCGATTTCCGCGTCATGGCCGTCGGCGACTTATTGCGCGAATGGGAAGAAGGCGAGTACCGCCTCAGCTATTACAGCGAAACCACTCCGGCCAAAGCGGCTTCTTTTTGTCTCGGGAAATTTACTACCGATGCGTTAACTCTCGCCGGCCTCCCTCCTTTGGAAATTCACTCAACCTCGTTGCGCAATCCCCAGCAGCGCCGGCATGTGGCGAGCGATATCGCCAACAGCCTGTTCTTTTTTAATCGCTTGATTGCACCATACCAGGCCGCCAAATTGCGCGTCGTCGAAGCGCCGGGATTTATCAGCCACGGTTACCCCGGCCTGGTAACGCTTTCGTGGATCGGCTTTCAAGCGCACGATGGCGGCATTCTTCAAGCGCTGCGCAGCCACGAGGTGGCGCACCAGTGGTTCGGTAATGCCGTGGGCTGGGCCACTTATCATGACCAATGGCTCAGCGAAGCCCTGGCAGAATATCTCGGAGCGCTGTATGTCGAATGGTTGATTCCAGATCACAAAAACTTCGCAAACTTGATTCAATCGTGGCGCGACGATCTTTTGGAAGGCGGCCACATCGGCGTCAGTTTAGGCCTAAAACGTTTCGGCTTTGCGAAAAATATGTTGCGGCATAGCGAGGGATTAGCCGCCGGCCCGTTGTGGCTGGGCGCCCGGCTTGGCCAAAAGGATGATTTGGATTATTATCTGGCGACATATCGTAAAGGCGCTTTCATTGTGCATTCGCTGCGCTGGCTCTTGCGCGACCTCACCACCGGCAGCGATGAAAAATTTTGGGCATTCCTTGCCGATTTTGTCAATCAGCATCGCGGCGGCGATCCAACCACGCTGGATTTGCAGAAGGTGGCCGAAAAGCATTACGGCGCGCCGCTGGATTGGTTTTTCAAGCAATGGGTTTACGGCATGGCGATTCCAACTTATCGCTGGTCACAGCAAGTAGAGTCAACAACAGCCGGACATCTCGTCAAAATTTCGATTCAGCAAGAAAATGTGTCGCTGGATTTTCGCATGCCGGTTCCGGTGACGGTCGAATATGACGACGGCGTTAAAATCATCCAGCGGGTTGGGGTTGATCAAACTGGCGGGCAGCTCACATTTTTACCACGGCCGGCTCGCGTGAAAAAAGTGGTGTTCAACACCGGCAATGCCGTGTTGTGCCGGGTGAAATAAAGTTTGTAGGCTTGGGCTATTCACAGAGGATTTCCGCACGGCAAGCTTTTGCCGTTACTTATCCTTAAGAAACTAAAACCGGGTGGAACTGCGATTTAGCACGGAGCGGCTGTCGCGGTCGGGACCTACCTCGCGGGATTTTTATTCTCGAACGGATTCACAACATCATCTCATGGCTATCGCATTCCAGGCATGGGAAGTACAGCCGGCAATTATTTTTAAATGCTACAGAAAGATAACGGCATGGCTCGAATGGCGATTGTTTTGTTCGGTCTCTTAGCCGGGCTTCATCATGCGGGCGGTATTTTATTCGCACAATCGAATAACCTCAAAACACTGGCCGTACTTGATTTTGACAGTCGCGGCGCCGTCACGGCTGGCGAGGCCGGCACATTGGCCGAGCGTTTGCGTTCTTATTTGGTTCATACCGGCGAGTTCATCGTTGTCGAACGCGGGAAAATGGCCAATATTTTACAAGAGCAGGGCTTCCAACAAACCGGCTGCACTTCCAATGCATGCGCCGTCGAAGTCGGCAGAATTTTAAATGTGCAGGAAATGGTTGCCGGCGCCGTCGGAAAAATCGGGGCGCGTTACACATTGGATGTGCGCTTGATCAACGTAGAAACCGCGCGAATTCTCAGCACGGTCACCAAAGAGTATTCCGGTCCGGCCGAAGGTTTAATCGAGTTGGTTGAATTAACCGCCCGGCAATTGGCCGGAAACGTTGGCGGTTTAACCGTTACCACCTCGCCCGCGGCTGCAACCGTTTTTGTGGATAATCGCCAAGCCGGAGTTACACCGTTGAAATCATTTATTGTCAGCACTGGCCAACATCAAGTGCGCTTGTTGGCGAATGGTTATAAACCACTGGACTATGAAGTCGTCGTTGAAAAAGGTAAAGTCGTCCGCCTGACGGCACGATTGCAAAAAAAACGTCACACGATGGCTTTATACCTTGCCGGCGGGGTCGCTGTGGCGGGTGGCGCGGCGGCTTATTATTTTCTCAAGCCGTCACCGGTGAAAGATTTACCCGGCCCGCCAGTGCTGCCGACGACGCCATAACCGTTAATCTGTTACAAGTGATATCCTTGCAAAAAAAGCAAAGATTTTTCAACACTGAGAAAACCGAGTCAACTGAGATTGCAAAGCCGAAGAGGGTTTCAAGTATTATCGTCTCTGTTTGCTCTATGTTGAATCTCTTTTGGTTGCGGCTCGTCCACGTTAGGGAATGCTGCTTAAATAACTTACCTAACTGATATCATGCCCGAATGCTTTAATCGGGCATCCACGGCTTTAAAAACTGGATTCCCGCTAAAAGCGTGCGGGATTAACGGCTGTGAGAAATGGGAAAGCTATTAAACCGCCGATTCTAAGTGTCTTTTTGCCAAAATCCAATTTCATGTAGCACCCGCGAGTATAGATTTTATTTAAAGATGGCATTTGCAAGCGACTAAGATGGTACGCCTCAAAACTCTATTCATTTTTATCGTCGCGTTGGCGCTAAGTTGGTTCAGTGTTGAAAAAGCTCACGCGGAAGATTTAATAGTTCGGGTCTCGCCCGTGCGCCATGCACTGAATGTCCAAGACACATCGAGGATTGTTATCTATTTCGGTGTTCCCATGGACGCGAAAACCATCTCGCCCGACGCCATTCGTCTGCGCGGCTCACAAAGCGGCTTGCACGCGGTGAAGATAACCTACGACGCGGCTAAAAAAACAGCAACGCTCACGCCGCAAGCAAAGTTCTTCCCCGGTGAAGTGGTTACGGTGTTGGTCAAAAATTCTCTCAAATCGGCAG
>CAYUVM010000197.1:0-7739 GCA_964447935.1 uncultured Cytophagia bacterium
CCCAAAACAGGCACACGATGGACATTGTCCATCGATGGATGGATTGAATTTTCATTTCCCACTCCTGACCTTAATTCTTTACCTGACCAAGGTGAATTAATTGAAAAAAAATCTCCGGTAATAACACGCGTTTTATTACCGCGTTACAAATATATAAATATAATGTAAATTTCGTGTCAAGCCAATGTTAAGATTGTGTTAAGATTTATACAGTTCCACACAGCGCGCGCCAAAAAATGATTTCACCAACCCCGCGTCAATAACAACAGAATCGTCACATGGTTTAACAAATACACATCGTTCGTTAATGAATCGTTAATGCCAACATTATTCATGCTTCATCTGGGCGCGCTATATTGGTCATGACAAGAATAAAGAGAATAAACCAAACATTTAGGAGAAATGTACTATGTTTACCATCACAACGAGGCTTAAGCCTGCAAGCACAAAATTCATGATCGCGGAGACGGCATTCTTCGCCGGCTTCGATGAGGAGGTTGCGATAGTCGACTTCGACGACATCGAAGAAAGCGGTGGGCGGCCAATCGATCCGGAACTGCGCGGGATTATGGCCGGCGCCCGGGCGGATGCGCTGTATGAATTTCTGAAAGAGACCCCCCACTTTTAAAAATACGAATTTTTTGACGGACAGGTTTTTAGGAGAAAATGATGATTTTCATCAATAAAATTGCGCCGCCGACTGTATTGCTGGTTGATGCAGATGATGAACAAAGCCGCGCCAGCAAAACCGAGCTTGAAGCACAGGGTTACAGCGTTGTTTGCGTGCGTTCCGGTGAAGAAGCGTTTATAAGTTTTGCACAAAAGCGTTTCGACGCGATTGTCGTCGAACCGATGTTGCCGGATATGCATGTGCTGGACTTTGTCGATGAAATTGCCATGAAACGTAATCCTCAAATTCCTATCATTATCAACGACATTTGTCCCGGCCATCGACAAAATTTTCGCTATTGGGCCGCGGATGCAATCATCGATAAAACCAACACCGCCCAAAAGCTTTTTACGCAGGTCGCTGCTTTATTGTAACGCAAGGATCACCTCCGAAATGAACACGACGACGCTGATTTTCACCCTTTTTAGGAGGTTTTTATGTGGACCCCAAAACCGTTTCGCCGTGAACTCGTTGCCGGTAAGTTGTGTTTGCTAATAATGTTGATCATGACCGCACCCGGAGACAGTATGCAAACTGCCGAAGCCAAGTACGCCGTGGCGCTAACTTCCCCGCCGCGAGCCGCGACGTTTGCAACGCGCGACCCCGCGCCAATCAAAACCAAAAAATTACCGCCACTTGATCGTCTACCCCTACTTTCTAAGCCTAAATTTGCCACCGAACAAATCACTTCATTCTTTATTCGCGCCAATGACAGCAAGCGGATTCAACTCTCTGTGCTGATTACGCATCAAAAAGAATTTACCCAGGCAGTTTGCAAATTGTTGCAGGAACGGGTGACGCCGTTAGTATTCTCGGTTTCAACACTGCCCAATCGCACTGTCCATTTCAATCCGACCTTGCTGCGCTTTGAGCAACGCGGCCGCCTCTGGCAACCGAATGCACTGAAAAACGCAACTGACATTTGGTCTTTGGAAGCAGGCGGTCAGTTTGGCGGAATAATTAATGAAAGCCAAGTCCATCAGGGAGTGATCTTGTTGCCGGGCTGGTTCGATCCTCATGCGCCCATCACCGTTCGCTATGGGGATTTTCATTATCTGGCGCGGTTTGTGAAATAAATCGTCATGCGCCCGCCTGGTTGCAAAAAACTGGTGGTTTAAATGAAATAACAGAGGAGGAAAACCATGCTTTCTTTCACGATGCACCTTTTGGTGCCCTTACCCAAGATGGTGTTTGCACCACACCGCGATCATTTCAGCAATCTCGAGATGCGCACTTAGGATTCTGCTGGCGTGTTCAGTGCCGTTAACCTCGATGATCTGCACCTTGCGATTTTTTCACGCAAGATCGTGAACAAGTCTTTCATCGGACACGCTTTCTTGTCTGCGGATTTGATGAGTAACCATGGATGCTGCTGCCATTACTCACCTCCATCAACGCGTCACTGAAAGAACCGGATGATTTCGCCGCAGAATCATTTTATATCAGCCGGCCTGCACCTATTTAAACAACAACCGCAACTGCGGCGTTGCCGGATTTTATTTCATCAACGTCATCGCTTTCGTTTCCACAAACGCGGGCGTGGCGCCGTGGAGCGGCGCGGCTTCGAGGCGATAGTAATAAACGCCGCTCGCCAAATTTTGCCCGGAAAAATTGCGACGATGCCGGCCCGCGGCCAACTGTTGCTTGAGCAACATGCTAATCTCGCGGCCATTCGCATCGAAAATTTTCAACGTCACGCGGCTGGTGACCGGCAATTCAAATGCGATATCAGTCGAAGGGTTGAATGGATTCGGATAATTTTGTTCGAGCGCGAAATCATGCGGCAAAGCGGCATGCTGATGCTGCTTGATCCCGCTGATGAGGCCGCCTTCTTGCACCGTAAAAAAACGATTGACCGTGAGATTCGTGAAATGATCGATCTGTCCTGAAGGCCACTCAAGCCGCAACGAATCAATACTAGCCGCATCTGCAAGGCCGAAATGAATCTCCGGACTGTTCTGTCCGCAAAACGTGTTTTGACTCGAAGCCTCGCGCAGTTGCCAATAAGCCTTGCCGTTAATGGTGGCCTTCGCGCGGATTTTTGCCCCGATGCCGCCGCGATTGCTGCTTGTGCCCACCAGCTTGAGCTTCACCCAACCATTACTGTTGCTCAAATCGTTGCGATAAAAATGCGGCGGCGGCTGAATGGCCGTGCGAAAGACATTGGGAACAAACAGATCCAAGTCACCGTCATTATCGAAGTCTCCGCCGGTGGCGCCCCAGCTCGGTGCGATGTCGGTGGTGAATGGCGCGGTAAAAATACGGGTGAAAGTTCCGTTGCCATTATTCTGATAGAATTTGTTGGCTGCGCCGTTGTTGTTGTCTTCGGCCACAAAAACATCCAAATCGCCATCGTTATCAAAATCGCCCCACACTTGTGCCAAAGACAAGCCCGGATCGGTCGCAATGGCGCCGGTGGTGATGGAGGTATAGTTCCCGCCGTCATTGCGATAAAGAAAATTGCGCAATCCAGCGGCTAAATTACCGATGTAGTTGGTGAGGTACGCATCAAGATCGCCGTCGTTATCGTAATCGATCCAATTCCACACTTGCCCGTCGGCGAGATCGGTGCCGATGGGCGCTTCGTTGATGCGCTCAAACGCGGCGGCACCGGTTTGTTTGAACAGATTGCGATACAAATAATCGCGGGCGCGCGTGCCGTTTGCCGGGCCACTGGCGATGAACAAATCCTGATCGCCGTCTTGATCGAAGTCTGACCAGGTGGGCACGGTGAAAGGCCCCAGCCCCATGACCACCGGGCTGTTGGTGATGCGCGTGAAAGTGCCGTCGCCGCGATTGCGGAAGAGAAAATTGGGCCGCGGCGCCGCGTTGCCGAGCCCTCCCGCGGCATGCGCAATGACCAAATCCACATAACGGTCGTTGTCAAAATCCGCCCATGCGCAGGCCCAACCCGCAAGATCCGCATTGGAAAGCCCCAGCGCGCTAAGCGACACGTCGACAAAATTGCCGTTGCCCTCATTGCGATGCAGCGCCGAGACGATTCCCACAGTCATCGCATCGAGATCGCCGTCGTTGTCATAATCCGCCCAACTATTGCCGAACGAACTGAACGTCGTGAGGCTGCCGGCATTAACACGCTGGAAATTGCCGTTGCCCTGATTTCGATAAATATAATTGGCGATCGTACGATTACTCGTGAACAAATCAAGATCACCGTCGCTGTCAAAATCGATCCAGCTCGCGCCCGAAGCATCTCGCGCGTCGGTTGCAATTTGCCCCGTGGTGATTTTGGTGAAGGACTGGGCGTTCAACATCAGGCTAGAGACGAACAGCATCATCGCGGCGATGACGAAGCTGCCGCTTTGAATTTGCGATGATTTGCGCGTGCGCATAGCATGCTCCTGGTTTTTTATTAATGGATTGGTCATATCAAACCATTATTCAATAAAAAGCTCATCTCTGATCAGACCAACTGACCTCATCGCGCCATGCCCTATGCTTATTTAATGAACGACATTGCTTTTCTTGTTGCGAACGGGGCAATGGAAGGATGAAGCGGCACCACCTTCAGTTCGTAGAAATAGGTGCCGCTGGCGAAGCCACGTGGCGTGAAAATCACTTCATGACGGCCGCTTGATTGGACTTGATTGTTGAGCAATTCAGAAATGGCGCGGCCAGTGACATCGAAAATTTTTAAAGTCACGCGGCTCGCCGTTGGTAATTCAAAGGCGATGCGCGTGTTGGGATTGAAGGGATTCGGAAAATTTTGCGACAAGTGAAAAGTCAACGGGATTGCAGTGATGGGCTTGTCATCAACATTAGTCGGCGCATTATAATCGCCGACGAGCATGCCGCGGCCAAGCGTGCCGACAGCCACGCGGCCATCGGACACACGCGCGACAATGTGTTCCACTACGGCAGTGCCGATGATATCAGACGCCTCTTGCTCCCAAATTGTGTTCACGCCGTTCAACGCTGTGGTTGAGAACAGTCCGACGCTAGTGGCAACGAAATAAACCGTGCGATTGTCTCCTAATATGCTCAGCGGCAATATCGCCGCCGCCCGTAGCGACGGCCCGGGAGTCGCGCTCGTGCCGATGAGATTGCCTTCGATTGCAGAATAGGTTTGCCCGCCGTCAAGTGAATGATAAAGCCCGACAATGTTGTAATTGGAAAACACCACGAGTATTTCATTCGCGTTCAGAGGATTGACGGCGATATTATGCACGTAAGTGTTCACGGCTTGATTACGTACAGAAATTTCCTGCAAGCCCGAAGTCGCGGTATGCGCATTTTCCCAGCGATAAATGCGCGGCACGCTGTTGAAATTCGACGCGCCGAAATACAACACGTGCGCCGGATTCTGCTGCGACATCGCCATCGCCGTGACGAGATAATTGCTCGGGGCCGCGATCTGCGTGAGCGCCATCCACGCGCCGGTCGGGTTGGTTGCCTCGACGTTCGTGTTGCGATAAATCACATTGCCCGCCGGAAACAACATCACGCGCTCATCCGCCGGATCAATGGCATAATAATGAATGAACCGCCGGCCTTGCGTGCTGTTTTGCGGCGGCACACCGATAAACCTGAAACTGCCGACGCCGGTGCGATTGGGCGAGGTGTAGGTGTGACGAAACACGGCGCCGAAATTGAGCGATGAGTAAGCGAACCGCTCACCGAGATAGCAATAAGAACCGTCGCCAACGATAATATTTTGCGCGTCCGGCGTTGGCGCGCCCGCCGAAGTTTTTGCCGACAACGCATAGAGAATGCCGTCATCCTGCGCGCCGCCGAGAATTTGCTCATCGCCCGCCCGCGCTGAAATGGCCACCGCATAAAGTTGTGCGCTGATATAGCCGCGATTTTTATCTTCCCAAATGAGGGGCGTGGCAGTCACGTCGCGTGTGAGGTGAACGCCGCCGTCATTCGCGGACCACATTTCATTGGGCCGCGCGGGATGAAACGCCACGTTTTGCTGATCGGGATGATGATTGGCATAAGCGCCGCCGCTGTTGGGATCGGCATAGCCGCCAATATGCGTTTCATTGCGATTGCCGGCGGGCGGCGAGGCGAAACCAGTGCGCGAACGAAACAATGTCGTGCCGCCGGCAACCACAAAATTTTCGTCGTCGGGTTTTACAGCAAGCACCATGCAGAAATTTGTCCAGACATGAATGGCGGCGCCAAATTCTGGCCTGCCGCTATAACGCGGTAAATTCGCGCTGCGATCTTCCGCCGCGTTCGTGCTCAAATTTATTTTGTGCAAGCGCATGTCCTCACGGCCGTCGCTCAACGTCTGGCCGGTGAACGTGAGCGCGTAAACGAGATCGGGATTCGAAGGCGCAATCGCCAGCACGCTGCGTTGGTGCGTGCTCGGAAAGGTTACGGGTGTGATGCGTGTCCACGTCAAGCCGTCGTCGTTGGATTTGTAAACGCCCGGTGGATTCGTTTGCTGCGTCGCGCCCTGCGTTTGCTGCGATAAAATTGCGACGACCACGCCGTTCGCACCTACGGCCACGTCGCTCCACGCATGTTGCGCCAGACCGCCCAACACGCGCGGAAAAGATGCGCCGCCATCGGTCGAGCGATAAATGCCGCTTGCATTATTTGCGACGAACACCGTGCCGGTTGTCGGACTGATCGCGAGGCGATGCACATAATCGAAAGCCGAATTGAAGGTTGTTGGATCGGAATCCTTCGTGCTCGGCAAGAGTTGCCACGTTTCGCCGTTGTCAGTTGACTTGAAAATGCCAGCGCCCATGTACGGCGCCCAAAAGCCGCGATCGCTCGAAGTTGTGCCGCCACGAAACTCGCCGCCGGCAAAATACCAGGTATTGGTTTGCCCGGCGCGCGGATCTTGCGCAATCGTGGTCACCGCGTATGAAACGCCCAGTGCGGTTTTCAGCGACCAACTCACGCCGCCGTCGGTTGATTTCCACACGCCGCTACTCACACCGCCGGCGATGATGGTGTTGGAATCGTTGATATCGACGACCAAACCGCGCGTGCGCCCGGCGCGATTGTTCGGCCCGGCCGAAGCCCAATTAAACAACGAGGCGTTGCTGCGCTTCGATAATGCGTGGTTGCGTTTAGACAACGTACGCGCAAACTCCAGCTCACGACTGCGAATACCCGGCGGAATCACGCCGGTGGCAGGATCGATGTAAGTTTGTGCTAACTCCTCGAATCCCCGCGGAGAACTTTTCGCCTCTGCACTGGAGCTTGCGGCAACGCGCTTCGATGCGGCTAAATCTTCTCTGGCTTGCAGAAAAATGAATCCAATAGCAGCAAGCAACATGATGACGACGGCAACAATAAAACTTCGCGAGATGGTTAATCGCATGAGGTTTTTAGAGTGAGTGAAAATGAGAGTCTATCGCGTAATTCAAGAGCACAAGCTTTTCGCGCCCGGATGCCACGGTGCGAGCGGATTGCCGCTGCTTCTTTTTGATCCGGGAACATGCGCGTCATCCGCGTTTAAAGATTTCGATCATCGCAACAAAATCATTTTTCGCGATTGCACAAAACCGCCTGCACGCAAACGATACACATAAACGCCACTTGAGAGATCGTGGAATTCGAATGCAAGTTGATGCTCGCCCGCGCTTTTGAAACCGCCGACGAGTTTTTTGACTCGCCGACCGGCAAGATCAAAGACGATTAGTTCTATGGCTGTTGCGCGCGGCAAATAGAAGCCAATGGTTGTTGCGGGGTTGAAAGGATTCGGATAATTTTGCCGCAAGCCAAATTGTTTTGGCAGCCCGCCGTCCGGTTCATCTGCAACACTCGTCTTCTGCTCCGCAATCCACTCCAGCGCTGTTTTCACCACCGTATCAATCCCCTGCGCCACATCAGCACGCGTAAACCAGACTTTTTCGTGCGGCTCTAGCCCCTTGTGGGCGAGATACTCATGCGTGCTCACCAAATACTGCGAGCCGGTGGCGAGCATCGCGCTCCAATCGCTATTGCCGAGATTAATGTTGTCGGAGCCGGTATTTCCTCCCGCCGCCGCTTTGCCAAATATCCGCGCGCGCGGATGAAACGAAAGCCGCCGCGCTTCCAATTCGCCCGCGCTGATTGATCCCGGCCCGATCAAAAACGCACTCGG
>CAYUVM010000198.1:0-7730 GCA_964447935.1 uncultured Cytophagia bacterium
CACCATCACCGCCGGGGCGATTGCTCGATCGCGGCCATCAAGCCACGCCACGTAAATCGTGCCGTCTGGGGCTACGGCAATGGAATGAAAGCTGTGACTCGTCGGCGGCCCGGCGTGATCGTCGTTGACGAAAATCGCCGGCGCAAAAGTTTTGCCGCCATCGGTGGAACGAGCGAAGCGCAGATTGCTGGTGGGGAAACGGCGTCCTTCCTGAAAAGTATCCTTGTGCCAGAGAACGTAAACATGGCCCTCCGGTCCGGCCACCACCTGCGCCGGCGCTTCAGAGTGCGCCGCCGCATCGCCGCCAATATCGTTGACCTGCACCGGCGAGGAAAATTTCGCCTCACCGGTATTCATGCTGGCCAGATAAACATTGCGTTCCTCGCCGGTTTTACCGACATAGGCAACATAAACTCTTGCCGCCTTCTTGTCAAACGCGATCGTGGGGTTGCTGGCATTGGCGGGCGCGACCGTCAAAATACCGGTCTTGGCCGCATCCGAAGTCTTTCCACATCCACCAACCAAACCGCACAAGCATAAAAACAGTAATGCCTGTCCGGTGCTTTTTAATCGCATAGGATATGCTCCGGGAAAAAATTCAACAGCCGGACGTCGATTAAGAATATGTTTGCTGTTGTTGCAGGGCATTCGTTTTCTGCCTTTTCTTCGGCCTTTCATAAAATCTGATCGGAGAAAATATTCCGTGGAAGTCTGTTTCCAAGAAAATAAAGCGGAAAACGCGCCCGGCTTAGCACACTTCCGGAGGCTGAAAAACCGGTGGCGCAAAAAGATCAGTGAGAAAGAACAATTTATCTTCAGGCCAATCGCTGGCGCTGGGAAAGCATGGCGCCAAAGCCGTGACGGAATGAAACAGGCATTTCATTTCGGGTGACAGGAATATTCCACCCGCTTGCTGCGGCGAGCAATGGCAGGCTTTGTAAAAAACATC
This sequence comes from uncultured Cytophagia bacterium, assembly GCA_964447935.1. Lineage (GTDB taxonomy): Bacteria > Zhuqueibacterota > Zhuqueibacteria > Zhuqueibacterales > Zhuqueibacteraceae > Zhuqueibacter. The sequence continues at coordinate 950 of CAYUVM010000198.1, forward strand.
CGTTGCTGCAACCGGCTCCGGCGTTTGGGCGGCCTCGGGATTTTCCCAGCACAGGCAGCCTTCGTGCGAAGCATAACATTCGCTGCAGTAGCATTTTTCGTGGTGTGAGGACTGACGCGTCGGGGAGGTGCCAGCCGTCAGCAGAATGAGAAAATCAAAATTCCCACTGCAAAAGACGACGAGCATGAGACCGGAAAAGATTTTATAGAGAATACGACGCTGCACTTTACTCTCCCGAGACGCCTGATAATTATGATCACGACAACAACTTTTATATAATGTTACTCAATTCAACAATGTCAATCAATTCAACATTGAAAAAGAGAAAAAGCCATCCCATAATTTTCTCGCCGGCCGCGCGCAATTCCAAAAACTTCTTCCACACGCCCGGAGATTTATCGGCAAAATCCGCCGGCGCGGCGGCCGATTCCGGCGCGGCAGCGCGGCTCAAATCGAATCCGGAGAAATCACGATAATACGGATTATGTTTGTAACCTTCAAGCATTTTCTTCTGATACGGCAGCGCCAGCAAATCGGTGACGCGGCGCATGTGCCGCTCAGGATTGGCAAGCATATTTTCGAACGCGATCACCACGGTGTCCTGCGGGAGACGCTGCTTCAACTCGTGCATGATCTCGATGCCGCGGCCCCAATACATCAGCGCCGTTTCATCCGGCTTGCCCGCGCGCTTCTTGATCGAAGCCGTCACCGCTTCGACGTGGCGCACGATGAGCACCAATTTAAAATTCGGCAGCGCTAAATATTTTTCCAGCGGCGCTTTGGAAAAACGCGACACGCGCTGATCCCAATTCGCTTCAAATTCGATTTGATTCGGCACGCACAGCTTATTGCCGACGACGGCTTTGCCCGCAATCTCCGTGAACGCCATGTGCTTCGATTCGACCAATAAGCCGATATCGTCGTGGCAGCCGATCATCGCCGCCAGCAGTGTCGTGCCCGAACGCGGCGCGCCGAGAATCAGCAAGTGCCGGCGATTACTTTGTGTCGTCATGTGCAATTCCCCCTTTCATCTGGCGTTCGACAGGCACACACAATTCCAAATATTTTTTCCAGATTTCCGGATACAGTTTTTTCAAATCATGCGCGGCGGACGCAACATTCGCCGGTTCGTCTGTCAGGTCGTCTTCCTGCAAGCCTTCAAGCATTTTTGCCTGATATTCCAATCCCAGAAACGCGGCGACGCGGCGCATCAAGCCTTCAGGATTGGCGCGCAAATGCGCCATCGAAATCATCAGCGCATTTTGCTGAAGCCGCTGTTTAAGTTCGTGCATGACGACAACGGCGCGACACCAGCGTTGCGCGGCGGCGTCAAAGGTTTCGCCTTCATCGTGCATGAGAGCCGCGACAACACGGCTGCCATCCTGCACGGCGAGGAGCGCGCGAAAATTTTTGAATTTCAAATATCTTTCCAGCGGCCGCGCCGAATAGAAAGCAATGCCTTGCTGCCGCCTTTCCCGAAAATCAATCTCATCCGGTACGCATAACGTATTTCCCACGACGGTTTTGCTGACGACCCGGTTGAAGAACATGCGTTTGGCCGCCACAAAAAGCACAATCTCAGAATGCCGGCCGATCATGTTCGCCAGTAGCATCGTCCCCGAACGGGGCGCGCCGGTGATAAGCAAGTGTTGTTTCGTCATTGCGCATTCGTTCCATTCATTTTCATTAGATCTTTAAAGCCGATTCGGCGTAATTGAAAGACATCCGTTGTCGGCGTATTGATCTCCTTGATCGAGGTTAAAGCGCAGACATAGCCGGCACGCTGCGCCATTGCGACGGTAGCAGCGGAAAGGTGCTCCGCTTTGCCAAAAGGATAAGCCAGCGTTATGTCGCGCAACGCCAGCCGTTCACGCAAGTCTTGAAACGAGCCGTCAATTTCAAATTCGAGCTGGGCCTCATCAATCTGGCTGAGCGACGGATGTGTGCGCGTGTGCGAGCCGATGGCGAAACCCCGCCGCTGTAAATCTTCAATTTCCTCCCAGTTCAGCATTTGATAGGCTTCTTGCTCGAGAGCGGCGGCGATTTTTTCTTCCGGCACCGCAAGCTGCCGTTCGAGACTCGCGTCGAGATCTTTTTTAATCGCCGGCGGCGTGACTTTGAGTTGTTTGGTCAGCTTTTTAATAAAAGCCAGTTTCGCTTCATCATCCGCCAACGGCACAACGCCCAAACCAAATTCGGTCAAATCCGCTTGTGTTGCCTTGGTCAATTGCAGCAACACTTCGAGCCGGTCAAAATCAACCGGGGCATAGCGGCCAGCTTCACGAACCCTTTGCGTGATGACGAAAAATGTCGCCGTAAATCCCAAACGTTCGAGGATCGGCGCGGCATAAAGATAGTTGCCGCGATAACCGTCGTCAAACGTGATCGCACAAGTCCGTTCCAATGTTTTGCCCGCCCGAATCGCCTGCACGATTTCGCGCAGCGGAACAACGCGGAATCGTTCGGCGAGCATTTGCATCTGCCGCTCGAACGCGCTCACTTTGTCCCATTTGCGCACCACGTCGTTGAAAACGTTGGGCGGCTGGCGCACAATGTTATGATAAGTCAGAATGATCATGTTAAAAGCGATTCAATTCCGTTTAACATGACGTTCTTTTACAGCATCACTATTGACAACGTATTCATCCAACACCCGATGTAAATTCTCCCGTTCGTGGTGCATGGCGTATGTTTGCGCCATTTCATAGCCGCGCTGTTGCAGGCGGGTTTTCAAATCTGCGTCCGCCAACAATTGCTCGATCATTGCGAGATGACTGTCGAAATGATCGTGTTCCGGCATCAGACAGGTTTCATGGTGCACACAAAAACTGCGATTGCCGATAGCGTCGGAGCAGAGCACGGCGCAGCGCCGGGCCATGCCTTCGAGCGCAGGCAGATAAAAACCTTCACGCGCAAAACACAGCGCCACGAAGATATCGCTCTCGCCTAAAATTCGCGCAAACTCGGTGCGCGGCACGAAATCTTTAAGCAGGGTCACGTCATGATCGCGTTTTTGCAATTCGAGCGCGAGACTTTTACCGAGCGTTTTATTCTTTCGCGCCCAAATGAAAATCGAATTTTGGCGTTTTTCCGTTTTGTCGCTGAAAACGTCCAGCGGAATGCCGTATTTGATCATCACAGTTTCGCCGGCGGCGTGCGGCGCCACGGCGTCATAAACTTGTTCGCTGACGCAAATACGCAACGCTTTCCGTTTTAAATTGGCAAACTGCGCATCATCCGGATCGGCGTTGTCGAAATCCTGTATGAGGTTGATGATCTTTGTACTGTTCAAATTTTCCGGCAGCATCTTCCAGTTTTTGCCGCCGGCAATAAAAACCGCATCATAATCGTCGATTTGCATTTGCGCCACGAACCGGTCGCGCGGTGCTTCGGCGTACAAATCGCCGCCCTGCGGAATCGAATCCGGCGTGAAATAGACATACGAATCCACGCCGGGATGCTTGAGAGCGTGCAAAAAATAATCCCGGAACTTAATGTGACCGCCGTGAATTTTTTTTAGGTCACGAAGAAAGAGAATTTTTTTCATATTAAGTTCCTCGGCGACGGGATTGATCCCGCCGCTAATAGCGCGAGCCGTCTGAAGGCGGCGGCTTTAAATTTAAGCTTCGGTTTCGGCGCAAACCAAGCGTTCACTCTCCGGCGCCGCATTCGCGGAAATTGCAGCGAGGTCATTTTGCAAACACTCGCGCATCTTCCTGGCGAAGCGCCGGACCTTCGGCTCACGGAACCATTTCACATGGCGGCCGCCAAGCTCGTAAGTTTCCACGCCGCCCTGCGCCAATTGGCCCCAGCCGTTGAGTGGATCAATAATAAAATTCAGCCAATAGTCACGGCGTTTTTTCGGCAGAAAAATGCTGACGCGACCGGGATAAGTTTTAGCTTCGTAGCGTTCGTGGGCGCGAATATTGGCGGCGCGCACGGCGGCGATCCAGCGCGCAAGCTGGGCTTCGGCAAGTTCAGCCTGTGCTCGCTCGGCTTCCGCAGGTTCAACCTGCGCGTCTGGCGCGAGGGGCGAATTGGCTTCGTTGATAAGCTGCGCGCCGCCCGGCGCAATGGTGTCGAGCAGGATGACGCGGGCGACTTCGTGGCCGTGCTGGGTAAGCTGGCGGGCCATTTCATAAACCACCAGGCCGCCGAAACAAAGTCCGCAGAAATGATAAGGGCCGCGCGGCTGCAGTCGTTGCAAGTGCCGAATAAATTCTGTGGCAATTGCTTCGACCGTGTCAAGCGGTTGCTCTCGGCCGTCGAGACCCGGATAGTGAAGACCGTAAATCGGTTGCTCGCTGCCAAGATGGCGCGCGAGTTGGCGAAAATTAAATGTATGGCCTTCGTAACCCGACACACAAAAGAGCGGCGGTTGACTGCCGGTTTCCTGCAATGCAATCAAACAGCCGGCGTCTTCGGTCACTTCAGCTTCGCCGAGCAGCGCCGCAAGTTGCTTGATGGTCGGCGCTTTAAAAATACTCGCCAACGGCAGGCTGCGATGAAAGCTGCGTTCGATTTCCACAAACAGGCGCACCGCCAGCAGCGAGTGGCCGCCCAGCTCAAAAAAATTGTCGGAGGCGCCGACACGGTCGACGGCCAAAACTTCTTCCCAGATTTCTGTCAACAATTCTTCAACGAGATTTTGCGGGGCGGCATAATCGGCATCCGGCTTTGTTGTTGTCAATTCAGCCGCGGGCAAGGCGCGACGGTCGATTTTGCCGTTCGGGGTTAAGGGCAAAACCGGCAGGTTCACAAATGCCGAGGGAATCATGTAGTCCGGCAATTTGGCCGCAAAAAATTCGCGCAGTTCATTTGCAGCCGGAATGGCTTCGGTTTGGGCAACGAAATAAGCAACGAGACGTTTCTCCTCGACTCTGCCAACCTCATTCGGAGTAAAACTTCCAGCTCGGTGTGAGTTCACACTGAGCGAAGTCGACGTGACGACGATCTGCGCAATGGCCGGGTGCTGCGCGCCAATTGATTCAATCTCGCCCAACTCAATCCGAAAGCCGCGAATTTTCACCTGCTGGTCGCTGCGGCCGAGACAGTCGAGGCGACCATCGGGAAGATAACGCGCCAAATCGCCAGTGTGATAAATTCTCGCGCCAGGCGTATCGCTAAACGCGGCCGGAATAAATTTTTCTGCGGTCAAAGCGGGCCGATTAAGATAGCCGCGGGCGAGGCCGTCGCCGCCAATATGCAAATGTCCGTGCACGCCGGCGGGAACAATTTGCCCGTGACGATCAGTCAGATAAATCTGCGTGTTGTCAATTGGGCGGCCAATTGACAAGATTTCATTTTTATTTTCAATTTTATCGACCGTCGACCAAATCGTCGTCTCGGTCGGTCCGTACATGTTCCACAATGCGGTTTTATGTTCCAGCAGTTGTTTGGCCAACTCCTGAGGCAGGGCCTCGCCGCCGCAAAGAATTTTCAAACCCGGCCGGCCGAGCCAACCGTTTTCAATCAACATGCGCCAAGTGGCCGGCGTGGCTTGCATCACCGTGGCGCCGGCGTTTTCCAGCGCAACCGGCAATAGCCTGCCATCGGCGGCGACCTCGCGGCTGGCAATCACCACACAGGCGCCAACGGTGAGCGGCAAATAAATCTCCAAGCCGGCAATATCGAACGAAAGCGTCGTGACCGCCAACAGAACATCGTTGCCGTTTAAGCCCGGGGCAACCCGCATTGCATGTAAAAAATTTGCCAACGCGCGGTGCGGAATGGCAACGCCTTTCGGCGTGCCGGTCGAGCCGGAGGTGTAAATTGCGTAAGCCAAATTCTCGGGTGCGCTGGCAACTGCCGGGTTCGTGTCGCCGGATTGGGCGATGGTTTCCCATGCGCTATCAAGGCATAGCAGTTTTAAATTTTCAATTGAAAATTTAAAACTTGAAACTGTCGGCTGTTGCGTGAGCAATACCGGCACTTTCGCATCTTCCAACACCAGCGCAAGCCGCTCGGGCGGATAACCCGGATCCAGCGGCACATAGGCTCCGCCGGTTTTGAGAACACCGAGCAGCCCCACCACCATTTCGAGTGAGCGCTCCATGCAGATTCCCACCAGCGTTTCCGGGCCGACGCCAAAATTTCTCGACAAATGTCGCGCGAGTTGATTGGCGCGGCGATTGAGCTCGCGATAGGTCAGTTGCTGATTTTCAAATACGACGGCGACGGCGTCCGGGGTCTGCGCGACTTGCGCTTCAAACAAATGCTGAAAACACTGCTCCGGCAGATGCTTTTTGGCGGTGGCGTTCCAATCGACGAGCATTTGCCGGCGCTCGGATTCCGGCACAAGCGGCAATACAGACAGCCGCTGGCCGGGATGGGAAACGATACTTTGCAACAAGCATTCAAAGTGGCCGGCGAGACGCTGAATTGTTGCCGCGTCAAACAAATCGGTGTTGTATTCAAAAAGACAACGCAACCCTGCCGGCAACTCGGCGAGGGTCAACGTTAAATCAAATTTTGCGGTGTGCGTGTGCAGCGGCAGCGGTTGGAGCGTCAATTCGGCCAGTGTCGAATCCTGCAGCGGCACATTTTGATAGATAAACATCACCTGAAAAAAAGGCGAGACACTCAAATCGCGCTGCGGCTGCAACGCTTCAACCAATTTTTCAAACGGAACATCCTGATGCGCGTACGCTTCGAGCGCGATTTCATTGACGCGGCCGAGCCATTCATGAAACGAGGGATCGCCGCTGAGGTTGGTGCGCAACACCACCGTATTCACGAAGCAGCCGATCAACGTTTCCACTTCGGCGCGGGTACGGTTGGC
>CAYUVM010000199.1:0-7666 GCA_964447935.1 uncultured Cytophagia bacterium
AGCCAATCGTATAACAGATATAATTTATGAAAATCTTGCTCTTTGTCAAGACAAAAAAAAAAAAAAAAATTAGTTACGCTAAACGCCAGAAAAAGTCTTGACTGCTGTTGAATATTTGTTACATATAAAACTCAAGATGATCAAATTGAAAATTTTATTGATATGGCTGCTGGGGGCCAACGTGGCTTGGCCCCAAGAAAAACTCGTTCTGCGCGTCGCCAATTGGGGTGGCGCCGAAGAGATTCAACTCGAAGAGGAAATCGCTGCCGAATTTATGCGGCGCCATCCAGGTCTCGAAGTTCAGATCGAATCGATCCCCGCCAATTATAAAGAAAAAATTTTAACCTACATCGCCTCCGGCGAGCCACCGGACGTTTTTTTACTGGATAGCGTCATTATTCCCGCCTTGTTAAATAAAGGTATTTTGCTCAATCTGCGTCCGTATCTTGATTCGCAGCACATTAATCCGGCGGTTTATTTTCCGAATGTATTGAACATCTTTGCCAAAGGAGAGCATCTTTACGCCTTCCCCAAAGACTTCACACCGATCGTGATGTATTACAACAAGCTGCTTTTCGATCAAGCCCAATTGCCTTATCCTAAAATTGGATGGACGTGGGAGAATTATTTACGCCTCTCGCAGCAACTGACGCAAGATACGAACGGCGATGCGATCGTCGATCAATACGGCACGGTGTTTTCGAATTATTTCTATCTCTGGCAGCCGTGGGTGTGGATGAACGGCGGCGACATTTTTGACCCAACCGGAAAATTGGCGGCCGGGTATTTTAATTCCCCACGCACGGAGCAGGCCTTACAATTTCTCATCGACTTGCGCACCAAACATAAAGTCGCGCCCGATGATGTGGCGTTGAAAACGGGCACAGGTTCCACCGGAATGTTTTTATCCGGAAAAATTGCAATGGTGTCCAGCGGGCATTGGTCGCTGCCAACGTTCAAGAAATATATCCAGCGCGGCGATTTGAAAATCGGGGCCGTGCCGTTGCCCCATCCGGAAAACGGCCAACTGGTCACGCCGATTTATGCTTCCGGTTGGTGCGTGCCGAAAGCGACGAGGCATCGTGAGTTGGCATTGCAACTGGCCGTATTTTTTAGCAACGAACAGGCCGCGCGAATTCGCGCCCGCTCCGGCATCGGCGTATCGTCGGTGCAAGTCGTTGCGCAGAAACAATGGCAAAGCGACCCGTTTCAACTCGAACAAGCTTTTATCGAATCAATTCCGTATGGCCGCCAACCGTGGGGTACAGTCATCGATGAGTTCTCGCGCGTCGAAACCATGGCGCAAAACGCGGTGGATGAAGTGCTGATCGGCAACCGAGATATTCACGCCGCTTTCGCAGAAACGGCACGGGCACTCGACAAAGAATTACAGAGCTTGGCGCGCCTCTCCGCACCAACAACCGCATTAAAAAACAACCCGCAAGCACTGGGATTTTTATTGGCGGCTTTCGGCGTTGCTGTCATTGCCGCTCTCACGAGTCTAATGCTAACCCGGCGGCGAGAACGTGCCGCTCTCGCCAAGGGTTACAGTTTTCTGGTACCCTCCTTTTTAATTTTACTTGTTTCGGTATTTGCGCCTTTGCTGTTTTCGCTCTATTTGAGCTTCCATCAGTGGAACGTCGTCTCTGCTGCCAAGCCGTTTGTCGGCCTGGAAAATTTTCAAGCGCTCTTACAGGATCGGCAGTTTCTCAACGCCCTAAAAAATACGGCCATTTATTCACTACATGTTCCATTCGGTATGGCGATTTCTTTAAGCGTAGCGTTGCTCATGAATCAGCGCCGCCGTGGCGTAAATTTTTTACGAACGTTGTTTTTTCTGCCGAGCGTTTCTTCTTTCGTTGCTATCGCGCTGGTTTGGCAGTGGATGTATCATCCTCAATTTGGCCTGGCGAATTATTTGTTAAATTTTTTCGGTTTGCCCTCATTAAATTGGCTGCGTGATCCGGCAACGGCGCTAATCTCCCTCATGCTCATGAGCATCTGGATGGGCCTGGGCTATCAAATGGTGATTTTTCTCGCTGGTTTACAAGGCATTGCGCATGAACTTTATGAAGCGGCGCGCACCGACGGCGCCAACGCGTGGCAACGCTTTTGGAAAATTACACTGCCGTTGCTGTGGCCAACAACTTTTTTCATTTTGGTTACTTCCACCATTGGCTCTTTTCAAGTTTTTTCTGCCATCTACGTTATGACCGAAGGCGGGCCGCTGCACAGCACCGACGTCGTGGTTTATCACATTTATCAAAATGCCTGGGAATATCTTAAAATGGGCTATGCGTCCGCCATGTCGTGGGTTCTATTTTTAATCATCATGCTGGCGACGTGGGTGCAATTCAAATTCATCCGAGCGCCGATTGATCGTTGATTTGCAGCATTGTAAAGTTTTAAGAACATCCGAAACTCATTTTGAAGTGGCCCGACCTGGTCAAAAGGACGGTTCAGGGGCGACGTTCGACGCGCTACTTGCCGCCCCTAAACGGTTTGATTTGTTCGTCTCGCTGAGTCTTTCGAGGCGAGACCGGGGCGAACTCTGGACGGTGGCATGCGCGCTCCAACCGTCCGTGAACGATTGGACTCCGGCATCCGACTTCCAGCGTCTTGAACGCAGCGAAAACCAACATTATTGTTTCGATTCGTTGGATTGTTCCTGTTGCGATTGGCGCAACGCATGTTCGTATTGTTGTTCCACGAACCGCCACGCAACACCCGCTGCTCCGAGCCCGCACCGGCGCGAACGTTAGTTACATAGTCGCGCCTTCAGGCGCCAAGCGTCGAGCTCCTGAAAGAGCAACTACGAACAAAGGAATGTGCTGCAAACAGTTTCTCACGCAACCGATACGTATCGCCAAAGCTCGCATGCCCCAACCAACCGTGGATGGCGCGTGTCACCTCGTCCCATGATAATCCTCCCGCCGCATACTGCGCTTGCAATCGGCGCATTCGCCGTTTGGTGCGCACGACATTCTCGTGTTTGAGCAGACGAAATCCGGGAAACACGCGAAAGCCCAAAAACGTCACGCCTTGATCGGTGCGGCGGATTTGACATTTGTGCTCGTGCAGCCGCAGGCGATATTTTTCCAGGAACTCTTCCATCCGGGCTTTGATTTCCCACAACCAGTCTTTGTCGTTTCCCAGCGCCACGGAATCATCAACGTAGCGCAGATAAAATGGACAGCGCAGAACTTCTTTGACGAAATGATCGAAGCGGTTGAGATAGACATTGGCAAAAAACTGGCTGGTCAAATTGCCGATCGGCACCCCCCGGCGGCGCTCGGCGGGCGTGAGCAAATCATCGCCGGGAAAATATTGGATCACTTGTTCTTGCTCGTTGCTGCCGTCGATGATGCGGTCGATCAGCCACAACGTATCCGGGCAGGCAATGGTGCGGCGAATCTCCGCTTTTAATATTTCCAGATCGATGGAAGGAAAATATTTCCTCACGTCGCATTTGAGCGCAAAGGCATTTTTGCGGCAGAATCCCTGATACCGTAAAGTGGCGGCATGCGCGCCTTTCCCAACGCGATTGGCATAACTGTCAAAGATGAACACGCGCTCGAACAGCGGCGCGATGACGTTGCACAGCGCGTGATGCACGACGCGGTCGCGATAGGGCGCGGCCGAGATCATCCGCGCTTTCGGCTCAAAAATAAGAAACTCGCGATAGCCGCCAGGTTGATAAGTTTGCCCGCGCAGCTCGCGTTGCAATTGTAATAGCTCATTTTCCAAATTGATGTTGAACCGCCCGACATTCTCCTGGAAGCGTTTGCCTTTTTGCGCTTTCTTTGCGGCCAACAGCAGATTGTCGAATGAACCAATTGTCTCGAAAAGATGGGTATGGGTTTTCACTTTATCCCTTCCAAATACTTGAGCCAATTGCCCAGCGATCCGCCGATCGTGTTGATCCGGCTCGAGATCACGCCATAGGCTTGATGGGTGAGCAACTGCAAATCATGGCTCAAACGGATGGCAAAACGCAAGCGCTCCAATTTGTTATTCGCCGGTTTGAGCCGGCTGATTTTTTCGCTTTTCTCCTTCGTGTAATAAGCGACAATAAAATCGTCCAGAATATCGTGGGTGAGATTTTGGATCCGATCTGCCAGCAAAAATTTCTGGTCGCGCGGATATTTCGCCAATTGCGGCACAATGTACTTCAAAAAATCATACGTCAAGGTCAGAACCGTTTCATGTTGTGGCATGGTCATTTTTCCTAAAAAATTTTTCAACCCCACCTTCGGCGGGGTTTATGAAGGGAAAAAGCATAATAAGGGTAAAAGGGTAAAGAGTGTAAAAAGTGCTCAAAGTTTAACGGGCGTCCTGAACGCAGCGAAAACCAACATAATTGTCCCGATCCGCCGGCATGAGCCAGTCGCGATAGGCGCAACGCACGTCGTCCGTACTGTTGCCCCACGAACCGCCCCGCAACACCCGCTGGCCAGACGCCGTCAAATTTTCCCGGCCGTCGTCACGTCTATAAGGATATGGCGTGTACAAACTGCTGCACCACTCCCACACATTACCGGCCATATCATAAAGCTCAAAGCTATTGGGCGCGAATGCGCCAACCGGCGAAGTTCCATCCCATTGATCTTTGCCTTCCTTTCCAGAATAATTGGCGCGTTCGTGGCTGAGCTCATTGCCCCAGGGATACTCATATTGGGGTTTGCCGCCAATGCCACTGAAACCGCCGCGGCTGGCATACTCCCATTCAGCTTCAGTCGGCAAACGTTTTTTCGCCCATTTGGCATAAGCCTGCGCATCGTTCCAACTCACGCGAATCACCGGATGATTCATCCGCTCGTTGCCAATGATTTCGCCGTTGACGTCATGCCGCCAGTTTTTGGTGTCGTTGTTTTTTTCCGCGTCGGTTTTATAGCCGGTGGCGTCAACAAACGCTTTAAATTTGGCAACCGTCACTTCATAAATATCCATGTAGAACGCGTCGACGTAAATCTGCTGCTCCGGTTTTTCATCATCCTGATTGCTATTGTTATCGCCCATGATAAACGAACCGGCCGGAATGCGAACCATATCCGTTGGAGCACCGATTACCGGCGTCACCTCCGGCGGCCGTTTGGCGGCTAGCAACAGCCGGTCACATTCTTTAATTTGTCTGGTGAGATACGAATCATTGTCCCGATAAGAAAGCGCCTGCTCGTACTGGTCTTTGGCGCGCGCATATTCAGTTTGTTTAAAAAGCCGATCGCCGGCGGCTTTATACGTTTCATAAGACTTCTGCTGTTCCGCCAGCCTCTCATTGCAGGCCTGCTTTCGCGCCGTCGCATAGCCATCGTTGGGTTTCTGCTGCAGCGCCGCGTCAAATTTGTCGCGCGCCTCCGTGTATTTCTTTTGCTGGTACAACGCATTGCCTTCATTGCGGTATTGCGTATAAAGACTGTCTGCTGCCGACAGGCGGGTTTTATCCGCTGGTTTTCCTTGTCGTGGCGATTGGCTCCAATCTATGTTGTTGTAAATCAACCAAACGAACACGGCGAGTGTCAAGACAATGCCGGCGACTAACAAAGGCCGTCGTGATGGGCCGGAGGGTTTCTGCGGCGGTGGGACCGACGTTTCTTTTGGTTTCGGCGTTTCGCGTACTGGCGGCGGTGTAATCGGCGCCGCTTTTGGTTTCGGTATTTCAGGCGCTGGTTGTGGCGCGCCGTCGAGGTCGAAAATTTTCCCATCCGGCGCGCGCATGTACAAAACCGGCGTGCCCCATTCCACGTCGTTGCCATCAGCAAAGATCGCGGTGCGCGCTTCCACCAGCCCGGCATCCACCGGATAGCCGTCGGCCAGCGCGGCATAAAACTCGTGGCTGAAGGTAATTGCCGCAGCGTCGGTGATTTCAAATTGCATGGCGATCACCGCGGGCAGGCCCTGTTGCACGAGGCTCTGGGCGGTGCCGGTAAACGGGTCGGTGCGTGAGGCCCGCGCGCCTTCGCAGGCATTGAGCACGGCGAGCCGGAGCGGGCGATGGTTGTGCAGGATCGTCCCGAGAAATTGCCCGCTCACTTTGCGGCTGTGGCGGGTTTCATCTTCCAACAGCAGCACGCCGTCGTGCGCGCTTTCATCATAACCGCCGTGGCCGATGAAATGAAAAATGTGATAAGAGCTTTGGCGCAAACGCCGCTGCAACGCCGGCAGCGTCGCGCCGTCCAAACGCTCCACGGCGACCAGACCGCGCTTTTCCAAATGGGCAAGGGCCTGGCGCAGTTTCCGCCATTCTTCTTCAACATTGAGCGGTGGATAATCCACGGGGGCGGACAGCATGACGAGAATTTTCAGCGGCGGCTGCACGCCCAGCGGGCGAATGCGCTCCGGCAATTCGATATAGCGCACCAGCGGCGTTTCCACGGCCAGCACGAGAAAACGATTCAGCGCGGGGTTGTACAAATATTCCCACGGCAGATCGGCCAGCTCCGGCGCATTCAGACGCAACCGCAGGCGCAAGCCGGCGCTGCCGGCGGCCGCGGTCTGATCGAGACTGCTGCGCAAACACCCAAACACTTCGCTGCCAAAAACGCTTTCAAACAATCGCCGGCCGAAAACTTTCGCCGCGTCCATTTCGGGCGAATTAAGACGGCGCACGCCGCGGCGCGGCCGGCCGATCTTCAGCAGAAAATTTTCCAATTCCAGCGCCGAAAACGGCAGGCGGAATTTGGCTGCGGCCTCGCCCGCCGGCGAGCCGGTCACACGCGCGAGGTATCCACTGCCCGAGGCCTCGATGAGCAGATCGAAGTTTTGATAATCGAATTGTGGTTTCGCGGTGTTCATAAAACCCCGTTATGAAGATGACAAAGCAACGAACTTTTTTTGCGGAACGCAAAATGCCGAGAGCCTTCTCTGAAAATATTGGCAAATAATTCTGCGAAAAGCAACAAGGAAATTTCTGATCTGCGCTTTTCATGCCGGTACTCAGCCAACTTGACATTCTCCTTCTTCCTGACTATCTTTAAATCAATTTAAGTTTCTGCAACAGCGCAGCATTGATTCCGCCGCGGAGAACGACAACACATGCCTTTAAAACTTTGGAAGCCGTCCTCGTGGGTTTCGCTGGTTCCCAATGGGTTTGGTCACGTCAAGCCGAATCATTACTGGGAAATGCTGAAAATCGCCTGGCAAAATCGCGATCAACTACCGTACGCCTGGCGAATTCTCACACGCGGCGTGTGCGACGGCTGTGCCCTCGGCACCACCGGCGTTCGGGATTTCACGATGAAGGGCGTGCATTTATGCATGGTACGGCTCAATCTTCTACGTTTGAATACTGCCGCGGCGCTTGATATGCGCTTGCTGGAAGAGCCGGCTTTATTAGCGCGAAAGAGCGCAAAAGAGCTTCGGGACTTGGGCCGCCTACCTTATCCAGCAATCAGAAAAAAAGGCGAATACGGTTTCAAACGCGTAAGTTGGGAGGAGGCGTATCGTGTCATTGCCGCTCGTATTCGGCAAACTGAGCCGCAGCGGCTGGCATTTTATCTCACCTCGCGCGGTCTCACCAATGAAGTTTACTATGTCGCGCAAAAAGTCGCACGATTTTTTAACACCAACAATGTCGATAACTCGGCGCGCATTTGCCATGCGCCCAGCACGGTCGCGCTCAAACAAATGCTCGGCGTCTCGGCTTCGACCTGTTCTTATCAGGATTGGC
>CAYUVM010000200.1:0-7651 GCA_964447935.1 uncultured Cytophagia bacterium
TTCGAGCAATCCCGTACTGGCGTAACTCGCCACATTGGGGCCGACGCTGGCAATTTCTGCGTACAGCGAATCGTTCACAAACTTGCGCTCGATTTTGAAGCCCGATTCAGTATCCGAAGTGTCCGTCCAGATCAAATTAATCCGGGTGCTGCCGCCGATGGTGGCGATCAATTCGCTGGGGGCCGCCGGCGGCCTCTTGAGCGTGATGGCATCGGCCTCATTGGAGTAAGCCGAATTACCGCCGGAATTGAAAGCCCGCACGCGATAAAAGTATCGCGTCTCGGCGGCCACCGTGCTATCGATAAAAGCCGTCTCATTCGAATTCACGCTGCCGACTTCCATAAAAACCGCGTCGGTAGCGAGCTTGCGTTCAATCGCAAAGCCAAGCTCGTTATGTGAGCTGTCGATCCATGCCAGCGCCATCCGAAGATTAAGCAACGGCGTGACGCTTAACTGGCGCGGGGGCGCGGGCGGGTTGGGCAATGTCGCAATCGGCGTCTCGCTGGAATAAGCCGACACGCCTCCCAAATTGAAGGCCCGCACGCGGTAGTAATAAAGCGTGTTCGGCGTTAGATTTGAATCCGCAAACATATCCACATTCGCGCCGGCTAAACCAATCTCCACAAATCCGGTTTCAAAAAATCGGCGTTCGATCCGGAAACCGCTTTCATTATTAGAACTGTCCGTCCATGCCAGCGTGATACGGCGATTGGTGACCGAGGCGCCGATCAAACTGCCCGGCGCAATGGGCAACGTCACATTCTTGACTTCCGTGGCATACGCCGAATGCCCGCCGGCATTAAACGCGCGCACGCGGTAAAAGTATTCTTTATTTCCAGCGAGATTGGTGTCGGAGTAGTTCGTCAATCCGCTGCCGACCGCCGCAATCTGCACGTACGTGCCGGAGGCGTTGATTTTGCGCTCGATGTAAAAGCCGCTTTCATTATTAGAATTATCTCGCCACCTCAAATCCATGCGCGAATGGCTCACGGGCGTCGCGCTCAAGCTATCGGGTTTTGCCGGCGGATTGGGCAAGGTCGTGACGCCAAGCTGATTCGAGTACGTGGAGTTGCCGCCGACATTAAACGCCAATACGCGATAAGAGTATGGCGTGAGCGGGGTTAATCCCGTATCGGCATAAGCCGTAATATTCGTCTTGAGCGCTGCCACAAAAATAAAATCGCCCGTCGCTGCTTTCCGTTCGACTCTGAAACCAGTTTCATTCGTGGAATTATCCGCCCAGATCAATCGCACTTGGCGATTCGTCACCAACGCCGCCGTTAAATTATCCGGCGCGACTGGCGGATTCGGCAAAGTCGTCGCCGTCGCTTCGTTGGAATATTCCGAATGGCCGCCGGTATTAAAAGCCCGCACGCGATAGAAATACGCGGTTTTACCGGCCAACGTGGAATCCGCAAAAGTTTTCACATTGGTATTCACTACCGCAATGTCAGTGTACGTGCCGTTCAAGCCGGTCTTGCGCTCGATTTTAAAACCGGCTTCATTCGTGGAGCTATCTTTCCACGCCAAATTAAGCTGCCGATAACTGATCGTGGTGACCGTCAAGTTCTGTGGCTTTGCCGGTGGATTCGGCAATGTTTTCGTTGTTGTCTCATTCGAATAACTCGACACGCCGCCGCTATTGAAGGCGCGAATTCGATAATAATAGCCAGTGTTCGCGGTGAGAGCAGTATCCGTAAAAGCTGTGGCGTTGGCGCCGAGCGTCGCCACCTGCACATAGGTTTCCGGCACCGAAAGCTTGCGCTCAATTCTGAAACCGACTTCGTTGTCGGAATTATCCAGCCAGGTGAGGCTGATTTTGGTATTGCTGAACGGCGCGGCCACCAGGCTTCCCGGTTTGGCCGGCGGAAAGGGCAAAGTTCGCGCGCCGGCTTCATTGGAATAATTCGATTCGCCGCCAAAATTAAACGCGCGCATCCGATAAAAATAATCCGTGTTGCCTTTTAACGTCGAATCAATCGCCACTTGAACGTTCGGACCCAACGACAAGATTTCCACAAACACACCGCTCACCCCGGTTTTGCGCTCGATCCGAAAGCCTTTTTCATCATTGGAACTGTCTGCCCACGCCAGTCTGATTTTCGTTGAGCTTAATGTTGTTGCCGTTAAATTTTTCGGCAAGGCCGGCGGATGCACCAGCGTGGTCACACTCGTCTCATTTGAGTAGTTGGAGTGGCCGCCGGTATTGGACGCGCACACCCGATAAAAATACGGCGTCGACGCTTGCACGCCGTCATCGCGATAATTTTTGACATCTTTTGCCACTTTGCCGATTTGCACATAAATACCCGCCGCCCCGAGTTTGCGCTCAATTTTAAAACTATCTTCATTGGCGGAATTATCCAGCCATGTCAGATCGACTTTAAAATTGGGCAAGGGCGTCGCCGTCAAACCACCCGGCGCCGCCGGTGGCTTCGGCAATGTCGTCGCCTCCGTCGCGCTGGAATACACCGATTGGCCGCCGCGATTAAAAGCCCGAACGCGGAAAAAATAACGTGTATTGGCATTTAACCCGAGATTGCTGTAGCCGGTTACATTCGCTGCGACCGTGCCGACTTCCGCAAAAGTGCCGGCCAATCCGGTTTTGCGTTCGATCCGGAAACCAGTCTCGTTGTTGGAGCTATCAGCCCAAACGAGATCGATCTGCGCGCTGGTTTTGGTGATCGCCGTCAAGCCGCCGGGCGGTTTTGGAATGTTCGGCAGGGTGATCGCACTGGCTTCCGCGGAATAATCCGAATGGCCGCCGGCATTAAACGCGCGCACGCGATAAAAATATTCGGTGTCCTGGGTCAGAGCGTTATCCGCGTAACTGGTAATATTCGCGCCCACCGCCGCAGCTTGCACGTAATCGCCGGTGGCGGTTTTTCGTTCGATTTTAAAACCAGTTTCATTCTTCGCGCTATCGGCCCAGGTGAGATTAATTTGCGTTTGATTAAGCGTAACCGCTTTTAACTTGGTCGGCGTCACTGGCACATTGGGCAGCGTCACAGCCTTCGCTTCGTTGGAATTACCGGAAGCGCCGCCGTTATTCTTCGCCCGCACGCGGTAAAAATAACCCGTGTTCGGCGCCAGCCCCGTGTCAGAAAATGACGTTATATTCGCGCCCAGGCCGGCAATGTGCTTAAACACCCCGGTCGCGCTGAGTTTGCGCTCGATTTTAAAACTGTCTTCATTTGCGGCCTTATCTTCCCAAACCAGATTGATTTGGGTATTGCTGGCCGGCGTCGCCACTAAATTCGCTGGCGCCAGCGGCGCAGTCGGTCGCGTCGTCGCGCTCGCTTCGTTTGAATATGCCGACGGTCCGCCGGGATTGGTCGCGCGCACGCGATAAAAATAAACCGTGCTCGCCGCCAGACCGAGATCGGAAAAAGTCTTAAGGTTCGCGCCAACCCGGCCGATTTCCGCATAAATCCCGTCCGCAGCGATTTTTCGTTCAATTTTAAAACTATCTTCGGTTGCGGAGTTATCCTGCCACGCCAGATTGATTCGCGCGCTGCTTGCCGTTGTCGCGGTCAAATTATCCGGCGCCGCCGGCGGATTCGGCAGCGTTGTCGCACTCGCTTCATTCGAATACGCGGAGCTTCCGCCCTTATTGACGGCACGCAGGCGATAAAAATAAATCGCGCTGGCGCTCAAACCGGCATCGGTGAACTGAATAGCATCCGCCGCCAACACTGCAACCTGCTTGAACACAAGACTCGAACCTGCCTGTGATGAGCCTGCCGTACTGCGTTCGATCCGAAAACTGTCTTCATTCGCCGCCTGATCATTCCATGTCAGCTTGATTTGGGTATTGCTGACCGGCGACGCGAGCAGGTTCTCTGGCGCGTTCGGAGCCTCAGGGAACGTGAGGGCTTTGGTTTCATTGGAATAACCTGAAACTCCACCCGCATTGAATGCGCGCAGACGATAAAAATACGTCGTGTTCGCCGCGAGCTGATTATCGCTGTAGCTATTGCTGTTCGCCGTTAGCGTCGTTAGTTTGGTGTAAGTTGTGCTCGTGTTTAGTCGGCGTTCGAGATCAAATCCGACTTCATTGTTGGCGCTATCTGTCCAGGCGATATCAATGCGGCTGCTGCCCATCGGCGTGGCAAACAAATTTCTCGGCGCCGCCGGCGCCAAGGGCAATGTCGTCGTGCCCGCTTCGTTGGAATACTCAGAAAAACCGCCTTTGTTGAAAGCCCGCAGGCGATAAAAATATTCCGTGTTTCCGGCGAGACCGGTATCGGAGAAGTTTTGCAAATTCGCGCGAACTGTCGCCGTAATTTTATAAACCCCAGCGGCTCCCACCTTCCGCTCGATTTTAAAGCTATCTTCATCGATCGATTTATCCTGCCACGTCAGATTAATGCGGCTGCTGCTCACCGTCTTCGCCGTCAGCACTGCCGGTGTGGCCGGCGGCGTCAGCAGTGTCGTCGCTGTCGCCTGATTGGAGTAATTTGAATAACCGCTGATATTAAAGGCGCGAATCCGATACAAATATGTGGTGTTACCTTTGAGATTGCCATCGTCATAGGCAGTTAGTCCAGCTTCGATGGTAGCAACCTCAACAAAGGAATCAGCCAGGCCGATTTTACGCTCAATCGTGAAACCGGCTTCATTGCGGGAGCTATCATTCCAGGCCAGCCGGATGCGATTGTGGGCCAGCGCCGTTGCCGTCAAAGCGCCTGGCGGAATGGGCGGCGTCGGCGCCGTGGTAACTTCCAGAAGATCAGTATAAGCCGACGGCCCACCGTTATTGAAAGCGCGAATTCGATAAAAATATTGTGTGGTTTCCGCCAGGCCGGTATTTGTATAGCTGGTGACGTTCGCATTCAGAATCGCAATTTCCGTAAACGTCCCGCCCGTTCCCGTTCGCCGCTCGAGTTTAAAACCGATTTCATTATTCGCATTGTCCTGCCACGCCAGCAAAATGCGGTTGTGCGTCACCAGCACGTTTACAAAATTATCCGGAGCGGCCGGCGATTCCGGCAGTGTGACGGCGCTGGCCAGCGTTGAATATGCCGACGGTCCGCTGCCGTTAAACGCGCGAATCCGGTAGAAATATTTCAGGTTGGCGGCCAGGCCGGTGTCGGCAAAGCTCGTCACGTTCGCATTTACTTTTGCGGCTTCAATAAAAATACCGACGGCTCCAATGCGCCGTTCGATCCGAAATCCGGTTTCATTACTGGAACTATCAGTCCACGCGAGATTGATCCGGCTGCTGCCCGCTGCCGTGGCCGTCAGATTTCCCGGCCGAACCGGCGGATCCGGAAGCGTTGTGGCATTGGCCGAATTCGAATAATCCGACTGGCCGCCGGCATTCACCGCGCGCACGCGATAAAAATATTCTGTGCCTGCCGCTAAATTTTTGTCGGAGAAACTTTTGCTGTTGGCCGCAGCCACTCCCGCTTGCACATACTCGCCGGCGGCGCCTTTTTTACGCTCGATTTTGAAACTGTCTTCATTCGCCGAATTATCCTGCCACGTGAGGTTGATTTGCTTGTTGCTTGCCGCCGTCGCCGTCAAATTTCCGGGCGCCGCCGGTTTGTTCGTGAGCGTCGTAGCGCCGGCCTCATTGGAGTAAGCTGAATGGCTGGTGACATTAAAAGCCCGCACGCGATAAAAATACAGCGCATTGGCTGCCAAAGCTGAATCCGCGAATTGTTGATGGTCAGGCCCAATCACTGCAATCGCCGTATAAGCGCCAGCCGCGCCTTTTTTGCGCTCGATTTTAAAGCCGTCTTCGTTGGACGCGGGATCGTGCCACGCCAGCTTCAGGCGAGAGTTGCTCAATGGCGTCGCGGATAAATTCTCTGGCGCCGCCGGCGGGCCGGGCAAGGTCGTGGCACCGGCTTCATTGGAATAATTCGAATGGCCGCCGGTATTGAACGCACACAAACGATAAAAATATTCCGTTTTTTCGGCAAGCCCAACATCGGCAAAATTTTTCACATTGGCGCCGACGGCAGCAATGCGCGCAAACTTTCCGGCCGGGCCCATTTTGCGCTCGATGAGAAAACTGTCTTCATTCGTCGCCTGATCCTGCCAGAAGAGATTAATCTGCCCCTGGTTCACTGCCGTGGCGGTCAAGCTGCCCGGCGCGGCCGGTTTATCAGGCAAAGTCGTGGCCCCAGCCTCATTAGAATAATCTGAATGGCCGCCGGCATTAAAGGCGCGCACGCGGTAAAAGTACGCCGTGTTTGCGGTCAACGTCGTATCAGCAAAACTCTTGGTGTTGGCCCGCAGCACGGCAATTTGCTTATACGCGCCGGTCGCACCACGTTCAATTTTAAAGCTATCTTCGTTCGTCGACTGATCGAGCCAGGTGAGATTAATCTTCGTATTGCTCACTGTCGTTGCAGCCAAATTCCCCGGCGCGGCCGGCGCTTTGGGCAAGGTGGTGGCGCTCGCTTCGTTGGAATAATCCGATTGGCCGCCGGCATTAAAAGCGCGCACGCGATAAAAATATTTCGTATTCGCGTTGATGCCCGTGCTGGCAAAAACCGTCACATTGGCCGCCACCTGCGCCACTTGTTGATAAACACTGCCGCTTTGCGCTGTTTTGCGCTCAATGCGATAACCGGTTTCATTGTTGGCGTTATCCTGCCACGCCAGATCAATCCGGCTGCTGCTCACCGCCGTCGCGCTTAAATTTGCCGGTGCGGCCGGAAGCAGCGCCAACGTCGTGCCGCTCACCGCAAAAGAATATTCCGAAGCACCGTCACGATTAAACGCGCGCACGCGATAAAAGTATTTCGTGTTCTGCGTCAATCCGGAATCGGAAAAAGCCACGAGGTTCGGACCGACGATCGCAATTTGCGTGTAAACTGTCGCCGTGCCGGTTTTGCGCTCAATTTTATAACCTTCTTCATCCGCAGCATTGTCTAACCACGCCAGATCAAGCTGAGTGGTGCTGATGACTTGCACGATTAAATTGCTGGGGGCAGCGGGTTTGGCTGGCGCGAAATAATTGTTAGCACGAGCGGCATAACCATAAAAACTTGCCATGAAAAAAAAGCCTGCCAACAGATTCCGCAAGGAGGCACCGAGAATAACACGCGGACGGATTCTATTTTTAATATGGCTGGGCGCCTGGACGCTTTGCATAACTTTCCTAAAAAATTGAAACTTGAGCTGGCGATGAATTGCAATGCAGAATTACCGAATTTCAATAAAGACAACCATTATCTCCGGTCGAATTTGCATCTCACAGTGCGTTGACTGTGTGCAGCCCCTATAACAGCCCGATTCTGATCGATCCATGACAGAAGTTTTGCGAGGAGGTGAATCATAACCATGCCGCTGCCCTTGCTCCGAAAGGATAGCCCGCACGATTAGAGGTTAGCAAATAATAAGGGAGATTCCGTTCTCGGTGGGTGAAATTCCGGCCCAACCGCCGCCGGTATTCAATCCCATACAGCCTGATCAAACAAAAACCAGTTGTTAAAAAATGTCCGTCAATGCGACTTTTCTAACAGAATAATCATTACCGATAAGGGCGGGCAATTGCGGAAAACCCGGCGGTGCGGGTGGCAAATAGATCTGGGGGAAAAGATTTTACAAAAAAATAAGTTGTACTACGGGGTTAATTTATTAAATCAACTTTCTGACTTGGCGTTTTAACCGCGATTTTATTGGCTGTTTTTAG
>CAYUVM010000201.1:0-7647 GCA_964447935.1 uncultured Cytophagia bacterium
GCCAAAATAATCGAACAGCTTATATTTCCTCCCGGTCAAACGCGCAAATTTATTCATCAGGTGTTGGACAATGCCGGGGCAGGCGAGATAAAACCGATTCACCGTTTCGCGCCCCTGAAAATAAACATCGGGATTTTGCGCCGAGCCGCGCATCACCGGACGGTCCGGCGTGAGGCCGCGACCGCGATGCGCATGCACCAATTCATCATTCAACATGGCACGCATATCGTCTTCGCTCAACGGCTCGATCTTGTTGATCTCGTGCGACGTGCGAAAGCCGTCGAAGAAATGCAGAAACGGCACGCGTGATTCGAGCGTCGCCGCCTGCGCGATGAGCGCAAAGTCCATCACCTCTTGCACCGAGGCCGCCGCCAACAGGGCGAAACCGGTGCCGCGCACGGCCATCACATCGCTGTGGTCGCCAAAAATCGACAGGGCCTGCGCCGCCAGCGACCGCGCCGCGACATGAAAAACCGTCGGCGTCAATTCGCCGGCAATTTTATACATGTTGGGAATCATCAACATCAATCCCTGCGACGAGGTGAACGTCGTGGTAAGCGCGCCGGTTTGCAACGCGCCGTGTACCGCGCCCGCGGCGCCGCCTTCGCTTTGCATCTCCGTCACCACCGGCGTGATGCCCCAAATATTTTTTTCACCGGCGGCCGACCACGCGTCCGCCCACTCGCCCATGGACGATGACGGGGTGATCGGGTAAATCGCAATCACTTCATTCGTTTTATGTGCGATATAGGCCGCGGCTTCGTTGCCGTCCAATGTGACCATGTTGCGATTCATCGTTTACTCCTGATTAAAAAATGCGCGTCAAAGGTAATTACACTTTGGCTTAAGGCAAATACCGTGCTATATTGCAAGTTTATTAAAAACAGATACACAGGATGAGAAAACGGCAAAGATTTTCTTAATTTTAAGAATTTTGACGAGGGTTGTGGAAAAAGTAGGAAAATGATATGGATTCTATTTGTAACCGTGATCTTGTAGAGTGTTTCAAAATTTACTTGTGGCTGGTTAACGTTAGCGTCATTGCGAGTCCTACGCTTTTCAGCGGGACGAAGCGATCGGTGTATTTTAAAAAAGATTGCTTCGCCGAGAAACACTCGCAATGGCAGTAACAAAACAATCCTATTGAGTGTAGCAACGACTTTCTCATTGCTTCTCGCGAAAAATTACTTTATTTTGAGACATCGCGCGGCGAAATGAATTTCGCGGCGCGGCACGGGAGAACACTTCGCAGGCCCGAAACCGTAAAATGCAAAATCTGAGGACGCCGTTACATGCCCGTTAAAACCGTCTTTCTCAGCTCGACATTCCGAGACTTAGCCCAACACCGCGAGGCCGTCATTGCAGCCATCGAGCGCCTCGACGGCTATCATTGCGTGCGTATGGAAAATTTTGGCGCGCGCGATTGGGAGGCAGACGCCTTTTGCCGCGCCAAAGTGCAAGAGTGTGATCTCTTCGTCGGCCTCGTTGGGCATTTGCACGGCAGTTGTCCGCCGAACAGTACGCAATCTTATACTGAGCGCGAGTTCGAAGCCGCCATTGCCGCGAACAAGCCACGCCTCATGTTTATCGCGCCCGAAGATTTTTCTTTCCCGGCCAACCTCATCGAATCCGACGAGGCGCGCAAGAAGCAGCGCGAATTTCGCCAGCGTGCGAGCACCGGTCGCATTCGCGATACCTTTTCTTCGCCCGAAGATTTGGCGAGCCGCGTGACGCAGGCCATTCACAATTGGGAGGTAGAGACGCCCCGGCGGGTGGAGACGTTCCGCCGGAACGTCTCTACGCATGATGCTGATCAAACCCTCGCGTTGCGGCCTTTGCCGCCGCAACCGAATTTCGTGCACCCGTATCCTCTACAAACGCATTTCACCGGCCGCTGCAATGAACGTGCAATGCTCACGCAATGGCTCGCGCAGGGCAAGCAGCCCGCATTCGCGTTGATCGCCATGGGCGGCATGGGCAAATCTGCGCTCACGTGGGCGTGGTTGCAGCGCGACGTACTCGGTTTGCCTTTGCCCGGTTATGCCGAGGAGCCGGCGGAAATTGCGGATACGTGCCGTTTGCCGGAAGCAGCGCGGCCCAACGGCGTATTGTGGTGGTCGTTTTATGAACGCGACGCGCGCTTCGCCAATTTTGTGAAAGAAGCATTGGTTTATGCGAGCGATGGTCAAATTGATCCCACACGCTTTCCTTCTCCATATCAGCGGGTTCATCTCCTGCTCAATCTATTGCAGCAAAAGTGGTTGCTCATTGTATTGGATGGTTTCGAACGCGAGTTGCGTGCTTACGCCAGCCTTAATGCTGCCTATCAAGGTGATGTCGTTGACGAAAAGTTAGGAGACGATTCTAGTGGCTGTATCGATCCTTCAGCTTTTGAATTTCTACGCTGTGCAGCGTCACTGCCGTTGGTAAGCCGCGTGCTGCTCACCAGCCGTTTGTTGCCGGCTGAGGTGGAGGGCTTAGCCGGTTGCCGTGCCGAAGAATTGCGCGCACTCGCGCCCGAAGATGCGGTGACTTTTTTTAAGAGCCAGGGCATTAAAGGCACGCGGGCGGAAATTGAAGAAGCGTGCCGGCCTTATGGCTATCACCCGCTCGCGCTCAGGCTGCTCGCCGGTGTGATTGTGCGCAACCAGCATACGCCCCGTGACATAAAAGCCGCCCAGCGCCACCCGGTGTTGCAGGATTTGAAAGGGAAGGGCCAGCACCATATTCTACAAGTGGCTTATGAAGCGTTGGCGCCAAAAACCCGCGACTTGCTCAGCCGCTTGGCCGCGTTTCGCAGCCCAATCGCGTATGCGACTTTAGCCGCGTTAAAGCTTTTTAAGAAAGAAGAACAGCTCGATCAAGCGTTGGAGG
Source organism: uncultured Cytophagia bacterium (assembly GCA_964447935.1). GTDB lineage: Bacteria > Zhuqueibacterota > Zhuqueibacteria > Zhuqueibacterales > Zhuqueibacteraceae > Zhuqueibacter. Next base: position 2,875 of record CAYUVM010000201.1, read on the forward strand.
AATTGCGCGAGCGCGGCTTGCTGTTCTTTGACGCCGAAGCCGGCCGCTACGACTTGCACCCGGTCGTGCGGCAATATAGCTACGACCGCTTGGCTGACAAAGCCAGCGTACACACACAACTGCGCGCCTACTTTAGCACCGTGCCCGGCCCGGAAAAAGACAAGATTCAAACTTTCGAAGACTTGACGCCGGTGATTGAGTTGTATTATCACACCGTGCGGGCGGGGAGGTTTGATGAAGCAATTAAACTCTTTATAGATCGACTTCATAATGCGCTTTACTTTCGCTTCGGCGCGTATCATACTATCATTGAACTGATGCGTGTGCTCTTTCCAGTGGGCGAAGACAAACCGCCGCGTTTGAAAGAGGAAAGCGATCAAGCGTGGACGCTGAACACGTTGGCGAATGCCTATAGCCTCTCCGGCCAGCCCCGCCGCGCGGTGCCGCTGTTTGAGATGACGAATGATATCTATGAAAACAAAATAAAAAATAAGGAGTATCTCGCCATCGGCCTGCAGAACCTTGCCATTCAGCAAGTCGCAATCGGTGCGCTGGCGGCGGCAGAGCACAACCTGCGGCGTAGCATTGAACTGTGCCGTGAGATCGGTGATGAGTTCTCTGAAACCATTGGCCACCAGGGATTGGGCCGGTTGCTGGCTTATTGCGGGGAGTTTGGTGAGGCGGAAGAGGCGTTGACTCAAGTTTACGAAATGGCAGGAAATGTCAGCCATATTCAGAATCAGGGTCTAACCGAGGCATACCGTGCGCTGCGGGCATTGCTCATGGGCGATCATACTGCTGCGCTCACTGCGGCACAAAATGCCTTAGAAAAGGCAGAAGAAACGGCAAGATCAACTAAATTTGTATACCCTGTTCGAGATTTCATTCGGGCATATTGGCTGCTCGGTGCGGCGCTTACCGGGCTTGCCGTTGTCTCTCCCAAAAAGCAAGACAAGCTACTTGCCGAGGCCGAAACCCATTTGACTGAAGCGCTCACGCGCTGCCGCCGCATCAATTTGGTGGAACTGGAACCGGATATTTTGCTGGCCTGGAGTGAGTGGCAAAAAGCAAAAGGAAAAAAAGAAGAAGCAAAAAGAAGTGCCAAAGAAGCATTGGCCATTGCCGATCGGTGCGAGTATCGTCTCAAGCAGGCGGACATTCACAATTTTCTCACCGGCCTCGCGCTGGCTGAGAACGACCGCAAAACCGCGCAACACCACGCGGCCATGGCCTACGAACGCGCCTGGTGCGACGGCCCGCCCCATTGCTACAAGCCCGTGCTCGGGCAGGCCGAACGCATGTTAAAACAATTGGGCGCGGCGTTACCGAAAATTCCGTAGAGACGTTCCGGCGGAACGTCTCTACGCCGCTGCGTGGGTGTAGATCAGATCTGTGTTCAGTTATCAGATTTCGGTGACCAGTTCATTAAAATTAGCCTCATACGTTTTGCTTGATTTTACTCTCGCAAAAACGTAAATTATAAAAACAAAGAAAGCATTGCAATGAACGCCAAAGAACGCGCCGAAGAGCGTCGTAACCGTCCAGGAACGATGGCTCGTCTGGTAAAGCTCAAAGATGCCGACCGCTCATTTGATTATGAATTTTGGCAAAATCTTTCCGCCGAGGAACGGTTTGCGGCCATGTGGCAGCTTGTTATCGATATGAGAATCCTGCGAGGCGAAGATGAGGCTGAACCCCGATTACTTCGACATGTTCAAAATATTGGCGACATTCAAACGTAGAGACGTTCCGGCGGAACGTCTCTACGCCGCCGTGTGGAAAAAAACCTCGTCATTCATTACGGAAAACCCAAGGGCACACCTCAATCTCAATCTCCGCGGGATGAATAAAAAACGCCGGAAAAATTACGCACCTTCCGTTTGCAATGCGCGCCATGCACTCATGCCGCCGCGCAGGTTCGCAACCTTAAAACCCTTTTGCTGCAATAAATTCGCGCCGTGCACACTGCGCGGGCCGGTGTTGCAATAAACCACGATCTCGCGGTCGCGATATTTTTCCAATTCCGGCCACCGGCGGCTCAACTCCTGTACGGGAATATTGATGGAACCGTGAATGTGGTCGCGGTGATTTTCACCGGCGGTGCGGACGTCGAGCAGAACCGGCGGCGCCTCACTGCGCAATTTTTCCGCCAACTCACGCGTCTCATAATGGCGCAATTTTCTGCCGAGCAGGAACTGGCGTCCGATGATGAATGCCAGCAGCGTAAAAATGGCAACCCCGAGAATAGCGCTGAGTGACATGACCTTTCCTTTGATTTATTGCGCTTTGCATAACGAATTGGAAACCGTGCAAACCTCATGCTCGGATGTCATTCGGAGGCTACGCCCGCAGGGAATCCGGCTCCAATCACGCACCGTGCTGGATTATAAACAAGATGCTTCCAGCCCTGGCCTGCCTGGAGCCTTTGGCAGGGCAGGCATGACATTTCCTTTTACTTTTGCCAACATCAATAAAACTCAATTAAACACGGCGCCACGGCGCCAACAGAGAAAGCCCGGAGGCCAACACGCTTTAAACCTTTTCGCGGTGCTGCTCTGCGAACTCTGCGGCCTCATGCTTTATAAAATTTTAAAATTATTTGCCACCCTCATTTTGCCTTCGTTTTGGCGTTTTTTAATTTCATGGCAACCGTCGCATACAAACGCTGCCGCGATGAGGCCGGCATTTGCTTGGGCGCGTCTTTTTCTTGATACAGCACAATGGTCTGGCGCACGGAGTCCACGTAAATGCGGCAGCGCGGGCAGGCGGCGAGGTGTTTTTTTAACTCTGTGCATGTCGCCTCATCCAGCTCGCCGTCGATGAAGTTGCAGACGTTTTTAAAAATCCGGCGATGGTTCATCGTCACACCTTCGCAGTTGGAGATTCGTGAAAATACCGGCTCAACGCTTCGCGTAGAAACAAACGCGCGCGCATCAAGCGCACTTTGACATTGGCGGCGGAAAGGCCGAGCGTTTTGCTCGTCGCTTCGATGGAAAGACCTTCGAGATCGCGCAGCACAAAAACCACGCGATATTTCGCCGGCAGCTTGTCGATGGCCGCCTCCATGGTTTCGCGCATTTCCGCATCGAGCAATTCGTGAACCGGATCAGCGCCCCAGTCCACCAGCTCGCGGCTGCGAATGTCTTCAAATTGAGGAATTTCGATAGGCTCTTCCTGGCGATGGCGCGAGCGCTTTTTACGCAACGCCATCAAGCTCGCATTGACCGCAATGCGATAGAGCCACGTGGAAAATTCCGCGCGCCCGTCAAACTGGTCGAGCTTGTCGAGCGCCGTGATGAACGTTTCCTGCACGGCGTCTTCGGCATCTTGCGAATGGCGCAGAATGCGCAGCGCGAGATTGTACAGTCGCGGACTGTGCGTGTCCACCAGCTTGCGAACGGCGCGTTCATCGCCGCGCTGCACCGCCGCGAGCAGGTTAGCTTCGCTCTTTGTGGGCATAAAAGAGAATCAAGATCGTTTCGTGGCGCGCGCAACCCGCGGTCGCAGGCAGGTCACGCCGCTTTTTCAACTTCCGAAATTTGGGCGCGAATGTCAACGATCTTTTACTTGCTCCAAAAGTAAAGGCTTGAGAAGACGATTTTGTTCTCAAGCCTTGGGGAATTTCATTTATCTGCCGGCAGCGCTATCATTGCGAATCACGCTGTTTTTTTCGCCGGGCTTTTTGCCGTGTTGATTTTAAAGACGCTCCACAACGGGCAATAGCGCATCGTGCCGGTCAGCAAAACAATTGCGGCCACAACATACCCGGCAATAGCCCAAGTGCCATTAAGCACGCCAAAGACGCCCAAAAGAATCAAAGCCGCGCCAACCAGCCCGCGAATCGTACGATCGAGGCTGCCAACGTTTGCTGTCATATAAATCTCCAAATAATTCGAGGATTGCGGATCGCTGATCGGCTTTCGTTCTTCATCTTCGATCATCTATTTTCGATCATCAATCATCGCTTCAAACCGTTAATTCAGAATTAATTTATCGAGATGGCTCGCAATCACTTGCTGTGGTACAGCACCGACAATGCGATCCACCACTTTGCCGTCGCGAAAAAGCAGCAGCGTCGGAATGCCGCGAATGCCCAACTGCGAGGGCATGGCGTTGCTGTCCGCATCCATCTTGCCGACTTTGACTTTGCCGGCATATTGTTGCGCCACCGCTTCGACCGCCGGCGCAATCATCCGGCACGGCGCACACCATTCCGCCCAGACATCCACGAGCACGGGCGTCTGCGCTTCCAACACTTCGGTTTTGAAATTGGCATCCGTAATTTCAATGGGCTTCGTCATATTTTTATCTCCTGCAAATGATATTTGTGCCTACTTGTTGTTTCATATCATTTGATGCAAGTGCCGGGCAAAAAGTTACAGGAGATCATTCATAAAAGCGGAATAATATCTTTTTCCAACAACATGGCATTGAGGCCGAACACAAACGTTTCAATCTGCGCTTCCGAGATGCCATGAAAGGCCGCAATGGTAGCCAACGTTTTGGCGCTCGGCGCGGTATCGATACCATCATTGTTGCCATGCAGCAAATAACCGGTAGTGGCCGGTAAAGTTTTGCTCAACTCGTCGAGACGAGTTTCTTTAGAAATAATCATCATGGGCGTCATCGTGATCAAGCCTTGTTAAAAAATTACGCGATGGATTTTTATACGCTGGTGCCATCATCGCGGTACAACTCTTTGCCCGCGGGATCGGTAACGATAACATTTACCGGAATGCCCTGACGCACACTGGCGGTGACCACACAGTAATC
>CAYUVM010000202.1:0-7636 GCA_964447935.1 uncultured Cytophagia bacterium
AGTATTTGCTCACGCTGCCGTATCGCTTTTTGGAGGCCGGCGCTTTGCCGCATTTTGAAAATGAGATCAAAGCAGGCACACGGGTGTTTGATCGTGTGCGCGTCGTCTTTGGTTTAAACGCCGGGAGTTACCCTATGAACGAATACCTCGCTGATTTTGATCAAGCCACCGGACGGCTGGCGCGGCTGGAATACACGTTAGTGGAAAAAATGCCCGGATATGTCTCGTTTCGCGCCGATTTTGAAGACTACCAACAATTCGACGGGGTCTGGATGCCGACGCAAATTAATTTTCATTTCAGCAAGCCGCTCGTCGATCTGCCGTTGAATCGCTGGCAAATTTCCGGCGTGCGCTTCAACACCGGCGTCACTGAAAACTTTTTTGCCCGTGAAACTGCACGGGCAAATGGGAGAAGCCAGCTTTAACGATCTGCGCCGTGGCGACTACGTTTCACTTTCCATATAGATGAATGGAGCTTGAAGATTTTTCGGCTCCATTTTTATTTTTACCCAAAATCCGCTTGACTTTTGCAGCAAAGATTCTATCTTCTAATGATTATAAATTTCAATCAAATGACCCACAACATGGTTATTAATCTACAAACTGTTCTCTTTTTTCTATTTTCCGTCATCGCGCTTGGCGGAGCGATGATGATGATCCTGCATCGCAATCCCGTTTACAGCGCGATTTTTTTGATCGTGACGTTGTTTGCGTTGGCCGGATTTTACGTTCTGCTCAACGCGCCGTTTGTCGCCTCGGTGCACGTCATCGTGTATGCCGGTGCGATTATGGTGCTGTTTCTGTTCGTCATCATGTTGCTCAATCTCAAGCACGACCCGAGTCGCGCGCGCGGCAAGATGGCGCGGCGGGCGTTGGCTTCATTGCTTGTGATCGTTTTATTGGCGGAAATGGGCGTGCTCATTGGCGGCGCGCTTTTATCGAGTAACGGCGTGGCTGTCACGCCACCGGCTATTGGCCTTGCCAATGGCGCGGCGGATTCAACGGGCTTTTCCGGCGGCACCGCGGCGATTGGCAAACAACTGTTTACCACTTATATTTTGCCGTTCGAAATCGCTTCTGTGCTGTTGCTGGTTGGCATTGTCGGCGCGGTAATTCTGGCAAAACGCAAATTGCCTTCCTGAGTTTGGCGGCTTTTTATCTCTTTATCTTTTTTAATCGTATGCCCTTAGTTTATTATCTTCTTTTAAGTGCTCTGCTTTTTGGCATCGGCGTGGCGGGCGTGTTACTGCGGCGCAACGCCATCGTGATTTTTATGTCCGTCGAATTGATGTTGAATGCGGTGAACCTAACCTTCGTGGCTTTTGCCTCACAGTTTAAAAATCTCGAAGGGCAAATCTTTGTGTTCTTTGTGATGGTCGTCGCCGCCGCCGAAGTCGCGGTTGGTTTGGCGCTCATCGTCGCGATTTTCCGCGTCAAACAAACTATTTTTGTTGACGAAATTAATTTGATGAAATGGTAGGCTCGTTGCTGATTACTGGTCGCATGTTGCTTGTTGATGAATGAGCAACGAGCAACCAGAAACCAGCCGCAAGCAGCCAGAAACCAGCAACAAGCATGCAACAATATCTTTGGCTCATCCCCTTTTTCCCTCTTCTCGGCTTTATTATCAACGGCCTGTTTGGACGCAAATTCAGCGAGAAAATGGTTGGCGTAGTTGCGGCCGGCGCGGTGTTGGCGAGTTTCATCACCGCCGTTTTGGCTTTCACGGAATTGCTTCGCCTGGCGCCGGAAGCGCGTGTTTTAACACAAACCCTGTATCAGTGGCTCGCCACCGGCAGTCTCGGCATTGATATCGCCTTTCGCCTTGACCCGCTCTCTATGACGATGGTACTCGTCGTCACCGGCGTTGGTTTTTTGATTCATGTTTATTCTATCGGTTATATGCACGGCGAGCGCGGTTTTTTCCGCTTCTTCGCCTTTTTAAATTTGTTCATGTTTGCGATGCTGCTGCTGGTGATGGGCAGCAACTTTCTGCTCATGTTCATCGGCTGGGAAGGCGTCGGTCTTTGTTCATATTTATTGATCGGATTTTATTACGACCGCATCTTCGACGAAACCACCGGCCTCACCTGCTCCGGCGCCGGCACCAAGGCCTTCGTTGTCAACCGCATCGGCGATTTCGGGTTTTTGCTCGGTATTTTTTTCATCTTTGCCACTTTTGGCTCGCTGGATTTTGAAACGGTGTTTGCCAAAGCCGGCGCCTCGCTTGCTACGCATGAAGTTTCGACCGCGATTTTCACCACGATTGCGCTTCTTCTTTTCATCGGCGCTACTGGCAAATCTGCGCAGCTTCCATTATATGTCTGGTTGCCCGACGCCATGGCTGGCCCGACACCGGTTTCTGCGCTCATTCACGCCGCGACGATGGTCACAGCCGGCGTTTACATGGTCGCGCGCTGCAGCATTATTTATTTACAAGCCCCGATTGCGATGGAAGTCGTCGCCATTGTGGGCCTCGCCACCGCCGTGTTTGCCGCGACGATGGCAATCACCGCGACCGACATTAAAAAAGTTCTCGCGTATTCGACGGTGAGTCAGCTCGGCTACATGTTTCTCGCCTGCGGTGTCGGCGCGTTTACTGCCGGGGTTTTTCACTTGATGACCCATGCCTTTTTCAAGGCACTGCTCTTTCTCGGCGCCGGTAGTGTCATGCACGCGCTTTCCGGCGAAACGCAGATCACCAAAATGGGCGGCCTGAAAAAACTCACGCCGACGACATTCTGGACATTTCTCGTCGCCGGCCTGGCGATTGCCGGTATCCCCGGTCTTTCCGGCTTCTTCTCCAAAGATGAAATTCTCTGGAAAACTTTTCTCCACTCACCTGTGCTTTATGTCATCGCGTTGATCGCCGCGGGCGTCACGGCATTTTACATGTTTCGCATGATCTTCTCGGTTTTTTATGGCACGCCGCGCATGGATGCCGCCGTCATGCACCATCTGCACGAATCGCCGAAAGTAATGACGGTGCCGCTGATGATTTTAGCCGTGCTTTCCATCATTGGCGGTTATGTTGGCATCCCGCATCTCAATCAATTCGAACATTGGCTTGATCCCGTCTTCACCCGTTTTGTTCCTGCCGGCGCCGCGCTGCCTTCTGAAGCGCACGGCAGCTTTGGTTTGGAATTGGGCTTGATGGCACTCTCTGTCATCGTCGCGTTAGTCGGAATTTATATTGCGTATCAAATCTATCTCGTCAAAATCGGCGCGGCCGATCGCGTGGCGACAAGTTTCTCCGGCATTTACAATTTGTTGAAACATAAATGGTACGTTGATGAAATTTACGACACGTTGTTCGTGCGTCCGCTGTTGTGGCTCTCGGAAAATTTCTTCTGGAAAATTTTCGACGTGAAAATCATCGACGGTATCGTGAACGGCGTCGCAAATTTTTTGGGCGGACTGGCGTCCGTACTGCGACGTTGGCAAACGGGCATTGTGCAGAATTATGCAGTGACCGTAGTGCTGGGGGTGATTATTCTTCTGGGTTATTTGTTGATGCGATAAATTATTAGACTATAATCGTATGTTTGAGAAAATCAACGTCGCAAAAAAATTTTACCTGACCGAACGAATTGTGGTCTATCCCGGAAATTGTTTGGATTTGCTCACCCAAATTCCGAATAGCTCTCTTCAACTCATCGTTACGTCTCCACCGTACAATATTGGAAAAGAGTACGAGCAAAAATTGAAACTCGATCTTTATATTGAGCAACAAGAAACTGTGATAAAAGAATGTGTGCGCGCCCTATCCGATCGAGGCAGTATTTGTTGGCAAGTTGGAAATTATGTCGAAAATGGTGCCATTATTCCTCTGGATACGATTCTTTTTCCAATATTCAATAAGTTGGGCCTGAGTATGCGAAATCGCATTATTTGGCACTTTGAACACGGCTTACATTGCAAAAAACGTTTTTCCGGAAGATATGAGACGATTATGTGGTTTACAAAAACAGACGATTATATTTTCAATCTCGATCCGGTGCGCGTTCCGCAAAAGTATCCTGGCAAGAAGCACTTTAAAGGCCCGCGTGCAGGCCAATATTCAAGTAATCCTCTCGGGAAAAACCCCGGCGATTTTTGGATAATTCCAAACGTCAAAAGCAATCATGTTGAAAAGACCGTTCATCCTTGCCAATTCCCTGTGGAATTGATAGAACGTTTGGTTTTATCCTTGACTGACAAAAACGATTGGGTCTTTGATCCTTTTCTCGGCGTCGGTTCATCGCTAGTAGCGGCGATCCGTCATGGTCGAAGAGGCGTCGGCGCAGAAATCGTTTCAAATTATGTTGAGATTACGCATGACAGAATTCGGCAGGAACTGCTAGGCACTTTGAGGACGAGGCCCATGAATCGCCCCGTCTATGATCCGGTGCGAGCTGGAAATAGTTTATCTGTTTCCCCTTGGACTTTACGCGGAAAAACGCCGCAGTTGACGTTGATTGAATAAAACCATAGTAAAACGTGAAAATCGTTGAAACTTACTCTCACCTGAATGGTCTTGAATTCCTGCTGGTTCATAAACCGCGTCTTTGGAAAGAGATAAAAGAAGTTATTAACGCGGTTGATGCTGAAGCATGTAAAACCAAAGTTTCAAAAGAAAAGGGAATGCAGGGAAAAATTCTCTACAGTCCTATTGACATGAATTCTAGTTTCAAGAATTTTCTTAGAAACAAAAACTGGGAGGAGAGTCGAGTAAGTTATTGGGTCACAAAAAGTGAAAAGCTTATTAGAAAAACGTTAACAATGGCTCCAGAAGAACAAAAACAAGAAATTGAGCTAGCCGGCGAAAGGCCAATTTACAGTTATAATCAAACGGATTTTGTTAAAGATCGTGTTGCTATTGAAGTTCAATTTGGGAAGTATTCCTTTGTCGCCTACGATTTATTTGTGAAACACCTTGCTTTTTATATCGGTGATCGGATAGATGTCGGAATTGAAATTTTGCCAATGAAAAGCTTGCAAAGCCAAATGAGCTCCGGTGTAGCTTATTATGAGGGCGAGTTTTATAATGTTGTTCGACAGGGTCGCGGGGTTCCAGCAGTGCCTTTAATAATTGTGGGCATTGCACCATAGCCGGTTCTGAAATGTTTTTGATTAAAAATTTAATTTTGCTCGAATATGTCTGAAATTTTTCCCTTACTTACATTTCTAATTCTCGCGCCCACCATCGGCGCTATCATTCTGAGTTTGATACCCGCCGACCGCACCAAGCTGCTAAAGATGATCACAATGGGCGTGAGTCTGCTCGTTTTTGTTATCAGCCTGCCGCTTTATTTCGGTTTCGATCAGTCGCGCACGGCGTTTCAGTTTGAAGAAAAGCACGAGTGGATTGCCGCATTTCAGGCAACGTATCACCTCGGCGTCGATGGATTGAGCCTGCTCATGATCATGCTCACGACATTTTTGATGCCACTGATCTTTCTCGCCTCGTGGCATGACATCAAAAAAAGCGTGAAAGGCTATCTCATTTCCATGCTGCTGCTGGAAACCGGCATGATTGGCGTTTTTGCCAGCCTCGATCTTTTGCTCTTCTATGTTTTCTGGGAAGCCATGCTCATTCCGATGTATTTCATTATCGGCATCTGGGGCGGGGCGCGCCGAATTTATGCCGCGTTAAAATTATTTATTTACACCATGGTTGGCAGCTTGTTCATGCTGGTCGCGATTCTCTTTATTTATTTTTATTACGGCAAAGTCACCGGCACGCTGACATTCGACCTTGTGCAGATTCGCGATTTGCTCTTCCCGGAAAACTATCAAATCTGGCTCTTTCTCGCGTTCGGCATCTCGTTCGCCATCAAAGTGCCAATGTTTCCATTTCACACCTGGCTGCCGGATGCCCACGTTGAAGCCCCGACGGCCGGCTCGGTCATCCTGGCCGGTGTCTTGTTGAAAATGGGCACGTACGGTTTTCTCCGCTTTTGCCTGCCGCTTTTTCCGAACGCCGCGATTCAGCTTACCCCATTAATCTCGATTCTTGCGCTCATCGGGATCATCTACGGTGCGTGGGTTTCCACCGTGCAACCCGATCTCAAAAAACTGGTGGCCTATTCTTCGGTGAGCCATCTGGGATTTGTCATGCTCGGCATTTTCACCTTGACCCACCAAGGCTTGCAAGGCGGTTTGTTACAAATGGTCAATCACGGCCTCTCCACCGGCGCTTTGTTCCTGGTCGTCGGCATGATTTACGAGCGCCGCCACACGCGATTGATTGCCGACTTCGGCGGCCTCGCGAAACAAATGCCGATTTTCACGACGTTCTTTATGATCGTGACATTATCTTCCATCGGCCTGCCCGGCCTCAACGGTTTCGTCGGCGAGTTCCTCGTGCTCATGGGCACATTTTTGACGAACAAATGGTACGCGGTGATCGCGACCAGCGGCGTTATCTTTGCGGCAGTTTATATGTTGCGCATGTTCCAGCGTGTTATGTTTGGCAAATTGGACAAAGAGGAAAACCAACAACTCACCGATCTTTCTGCGCGCGAAATCGCCGTGCTCGTGCCGGTCGTGGCCCTGATCATCTTAATCGGTGTGTGGCCGAGCCCGTTCCTGAATAAAATGGAAAAATCAGTTGATTACCTCATTCGTACCGTGCATTATCGCGCCGAACGGGTCCAGCAAGCGCCCGCGCTCGCGCCGCTGGAACTGGCTGAGGAAGATACCAACGTTCGGCAAAAACTTGAGTTGGCTAAAAATCAATAAATCCGAAATCATTGTACGTGGATATTAGCTGCGAAAAGCCGCGTACGCCGCGTTCACGAGAACAGCTTATTGACTCATTTTTATTTTATGCTAAGTTTTCAGGATTTCTATCTTCTTGCTCCCGAAATCATTTTGACCCTACTCGGCTTCGGCATTTTGACGCTCGGCCTCATTTTCCCGCGCATGTATCGCGAGACGTTGATTGCAATCGTGCTGATCGGCTTGGCGGTGTCACTGTTGGTGGCGACGCATCACTGGAACAACACCGCCGCTACCGCTTTTTACGGCATGATTAGCGTCGATAAATTCACCGTCGGCTTTCAATGTCTGTTTATCATCGCTGCCGCGTTGACCCTCATGTTGTCGCTGAACACGCTGGAAGGAAATTACCTGCAATACAGCGAGTATTTTGCCTTAGTTATTTTCGCGACAGTGGGCATGATGTTGATGGCTTCGAGCGCCCATTTGCTGACCCTCTTTCTCGGTCTCGAAACGCTTTCCGTTTCTTTATATATTCTCGCCGGTTTTCGACGCGATGAGGCCAGGGCGCTGGAATCCTCATTTAAGTACTTTTTGCTCGGCGCGTTTGCCAGCGGTTTTTTGCTCTATGGCATCGCTCTGATTTATGGCAGCGTGGGCAGCGCCAGTCTCACGACGTTGGCCGCCCATCTTAAACAAAATCTCAACGCCAATGTGCAACCGCTGTTTCTCACCGGCTTGGTTTTGATGATTGTCGGCTTCGGTTTTAAAATTGCGCTCGCCCCTTTTCATAGTTGGGCGCCGGATGTTTATCAGGGCGCACCGACACCGGTTGCCGCGTTCATGGCCACCGGCTCCAAAGCTGCCGGCTTTGCTGCATTACTGCGCTAGCTTTTAGCGTCTGATGTTATGGCGCAAACGTTCTGTCAGCAAA
>CAYUVM010000203.1:0-7618 GCA_964447935.1 uncultured Cytophagia bacterium
TTCTGCACGCGTTTTTCTAATTCTGCGATCATTTCCGGAATGTTTTCTTGCACGAGAATAACGTCGACGCCGGCTTTTGCCGCCTGTACCGTTGCAAACGCCTCGGTGTAATGGCGCGACATCGCCCACATACGCATCGCGTCCGTTATCACGACGCCTTCAAAGCCAAGGCGTTGGCGCAGCAATCCCGTGATGATTTCCGGCGAGAGCGTCGCCGGATCATAAGGATTCATCGTCACGCCGCGCACATTGATGTGAGCCGTCATAACAAAATCCACGCCCGTGGCGATGGCGCGCCGAAACGGCTGCAATTCAACTTGCTCCAAACGCGCGCTGTCCGCCGGTACATAAGCGAGTTCGATATGCGAATCTTGCGCGGTGTCACCGTGGCCGGGGAAATGCTTCGCCGTGGCGAGCGCGCCGCCGGCATGGCAACCGCGAATGAATGCCTCGGTAAATAGCGCCACGGTTTCCGGATCTTCGCCAAACGAGCGGGTGTTGATGATGGGATTCAACGGGTTGTTGTTGACATCGGCCACCGGCGCGAAAATGAGATTCACCCCAAGACGCCGCGCTTCGCGCGCGGTGTGCAAGCCCATTTGATATGCCATCTGCGCATCGCCGGTCGCCGCAATCGCCATGTTCGGTGGAAAAGCGGTGCCGCCGAAACGCGCCACGCCGTTTTCGAGGTCAGCGGTAAAAATTAATGGAATCTTGGCGAGTTTTTGCAAATGATTGGTCATGTAGACCGTCGCATACGGCTCGCCGCGCCAAAGATGCACGCCGCCAAGGTGATGCGTTTGCACGAGCGTGACAATTTTTTGCCACGCCGGGTCATCATCCGGTTTAAAATTTGTATCGAGATGATAAAAAAACATCTGGCCGATTTTTTCGCGCAGTGTCATTTGTGCCAGCATTTTTTCGGCCCAGCGGTTGATAGGTGTTGAATTGAAAGGTTGGGTATTGTGGTTTTGAGTTGCAGGGTGACAGGAGAAGAGAAGACAACAGAGCAGAATAAAAAATTTTTGCATGTGGAGTTTCCTTCTTATCCATCATTCGGTAAGATTTTTTACAAACCAGTACTGTGCTTGCGCTCAAAAAAAGATTCCTGCGGAACGACACTGCAAATAACGAGTAGCCAACGGCCAGGCTCATTCCCATTTGCTCAAATAAAAATTTTGTGGATCAGCAACTTCATCATATCCTTCTAAAGTCATGCGCAAATCGCTGTGAAAGACTTTAAAGCCCGTGGCAATGAGTTCGCGATAAGCCCGCAGATAACGCGTGGGAGTGCGGAAACTAATAATGTCAAGATTATGACGCATCGCAAAGGCAAAAAGATGCGGCAAAATTTCCGCCACCGAAAGCGAAGTGTCCAGCAGCGTAAAAACTATTTTCATATAACGCGACACTTCATCTTCAGAATACGTTTTGACATGCGCGATAAATCCGGCCAGCACTTCGTGACCGCGCCGCACCAAAATAGTATCGCCATAATCAAATTTTTGTGTCACTTCAATTTCCGGCCGAATCGAGAGATGCGGATCGAGGCGGCGCGCTAATTTTTCTACTCCGGCCAGCAACGTTTCACGCTCTGCCGGCGCCGCCTCGGTGTAGCACAAAACTTCATAATCTGCCGGAAACGGCGCTTCGGGTTGGCGCGGCACGGCTTGAATTAAATCGACGGTAAGGTGGCGCGGCAGAAAACCGAGTTGTGTGTAAAAACCGATATTGTATACGCTGCGCGGCATGGTCTCGAGGCCGATGACGCGCGCGCCGTTTCGTTGCAAGGTTTCAATCGTTTTGACCATGAGTTGCTGGCCAAGTTTTTTGCCCTGATGCGCGGGAATGACGCTCACCGGCCCGATCCAGGCCACTTCGCCCCACAATCGCGAAAACGCGTAACCAACAAGGCCATTGGCGTCATCAATCACGAAACAGCCGTTGGGAAAAACGGCGAGATACATTTCTAAAAAAGAAAGATGGCACAACGGTACTCGTGAGGTTTTGAAGCCATCGCTAATGCGGGCCGCGGTAAAAGCTTTGGCGAGCACACGATTTACTGCAGGCAAATCGTTGCGCTGCATGAGACGGAAGCGGTATTCAAGCATGAAATTTTAAAAATTATTCTTTTACTCGTACTCCTTCTCTTACTCTTACTCCCTTTTTCAAGGCCTTGGTAAAACGAGCAAGAGTATGAGCAAGTATTAGTAAAACTATTGTTTCATCCGAAATTCGCGCGCGCCGCGGCTTCGTCCGCAAAATGCGGAATATATTTCAACAAACCGATCATGTCAAAAATTTTTTGAAAATGTGCAGACAAGCCAAACGCGCTGAGATTAACGCCCTGATTTTGCGAGCGCGTCAAAATCGTGATCATCACCGACATGCCGGCGGAGTTGATGTAGCTCACTTTGCTGAAATTAAAAACAAGATATTTAGTTTTTTGCGCCACTGCTTTGTCGTATGCCGCCAACAATTTTTTTTCGGCAAGGCTGGTCACGTCGCCGGAAAGATCGACGATCGCCAGCCGCTCTTCCAGGCGCAGATTGACTTGAATTTCTTCCACAATGTTCCTCTCGCAAATTTAGCAAATCCTGACTTGCGCCGGGCGAGTTTTCAAATTTTACAACACCTGCCGCTCAAGTCAGGCTTCACTTTCTGGGTTACAATCGCATCGTCAACGTGGTGACATGCCCAAGCTCCGGCATCGTTTTAAACTCAACCTGATCGACGAGTTTTTCAATTAAAAACAACCCCCACCCGCGTGGGTTGCCGTTGTGATGAATTTTTTCATCCAGTTGAGGCGCGGTGGTCACAGCATCAGTAAAACCGGAACCATTATCAAAAACCTGTACCGTTAACGTTTGGGCTTCTGCACGAACGAGCACATCGACACGGTTAGCCGCATTAAGTTTATTCCCGTGCTCGATGGCGTTGATACAGGTTTCGGAAACCGCGGTGCGCAGATCTTCGACACGCGCCGCCGAGAATCCCAGCATCTTTGCCATCGCCGCTGCGGCATCCATCGCCATGCGCTCGTAACCGATGTAAGACGGCAATGAAAGGCGAACTTCGCCGGGTGTTTCATGGCCTGCGTTCGCCGCTTGATCGACAATTTCTATTTTATTCGTGCTATGCCCGGCGGTTTTTTCCACTCGAACGGCCATCAGCGTCAAGTCGTCGATATGTTCGCGCACCCCGGTGTAATTTTCCGCTTCGGCAGTAAGCCGGCGCGGCAATTCCTGCAAGACAACCCGCGCATGTTTTTTGATTGCTTCCTGCAAGCGCTCGAAGCCAAACGGCTCGACGGCTTCATTCACCATGTCGACAATGCCGTCGGTGTAAAATACCAGCAAATCACCCGGTTGCAGCGCCATTTGCATTTGCTCGAATTTCACCTGCCGGCGAATGCCAAGCGGAAAACGGTCGCCGTTTTCGGATTGCGGCAAAAAACTCACTTCCCCGTTGCGATAGAGCAACGGCATGGGCTGGCCGGCATTGGCATAATACAAAACGTTTCGCGCCAGATCAAAAATTCCACAAAAAGCGGCAACGAACATATTCACCTGGATGTCGTTCACCAAGCGGCGATTGCTGCGCTCTAAAATTTCGTTCGGGGTGTCACGCTCTTCAGCGGCAAAACGAATCGCCGAGAGGGCGCCAGTCATTACCATCGCGCCGGAAACGCCCTTGCCGGAAACATCGCCGATGACGATACCGAGCCGGTTGCCGTTCAGCGGCAGAAAATCATAAAAATCGCCGCCGACTTCAGTGGCAGGCAACGACAGACTTTCAATGGCCAAACCAGAAATTTGCGGCGCCGTCTTCGGCAGCATCTCTGCCTGCATGCGGCGCGCGATGTCGAACTCCTGTGTGATGCGCATATTCTGTTTGAGCGAGCGCAACATGAAATTGAACGATTTTGCCAGCGCGCCGATTTCATCGCGCGATTCGACGATGATGCTGGCGTCTAAATTCCCTTCAGCGACTTTGTGCGTCAGTTCCGTGAGTTGCTGCAGCGGGCCGAACATTTTACGTATTGATAGCGTCACTAAAAAAATTGCCAACAAGCCGATAAAAGCAATGGCAATAATCGTTCGCTCTTTAACGGCCTCGGCGCGCCCAAAAATATCGCTCTCATACGCGGTTGAAAGGAGAATCCAGCCCCACGGTTTGTAATATTCGTAGTAGCCGATCTTCTGTTCGCCCTGTCGGCCGCGTGCTTCAGTTTTTTGTTCGAAGTCTTTATAGCCGGCATAACCATCTTGCGAGCCGGAAGCCTCGACATTACGGATGATTTCTTGAATGTGAGGAAATTCCGGAGTGTTGATGTTCTTGCCTTCGCTCGTGGGATGAATGACGAGCACGCCTTTTTTTTCCACCGGCTCATTTTGGATCACCGCAATGTAGCCGTCGGTGGCAATGCGCACGCGCAGAATTTCTGCTTTGAGCTCGGGCGTCGGTTGATGATAAAGTTCATCATAACGTTCGCAAAGCGTATAGGCAAAGTCGGTACGGGCGCGAAGCAGATCACGCGCGAGACTTTCAATCTCCTTGCGCGACTCGTGATAAATTACCGCCCCGACAATGGAAATGGTCAACGCTATTTCGAGCAGGCCCATCAAAAAGAATTTAGCGCGCAGGGTCATGTCTCCTCGCCTTTTCCGGAAAGACCGAGGCGCTCCATTTTGCGTTGCAAGCCGAGCCGGCTCAATCCCAGCCCGCGCGCCATCTGGCTTTTGTTGCCGTGAAATTGTGTCAGAGCCGAGGCGATCATCCGTTTCTCCAAATCATCCATTGCTTCGCGCAATTTAGTAAAGGTCTTGGGCACGGTAAGCGGCGACGCTTCGCGTGTTCGGGAAAATTTACCCGACAACTGCTCCCGTTGCAAAGTTTGCCCGTCCTCGGCCAGCGTCACGAGACGTTCGATTTCATTTTCCAATTCGCGCACATTGCCCGGCCAATCGTAAGCTTCCAACGCGAGCATAATTTCTGGAGAAAGCCCGGCGATTTGCCGCCCAACGCGTTTTTCCAATTGCGCGAGAAAAGTTTTGGCCAGCAACGCAATATCATCGCGGCGCTCACGCAGTGGCGGAATGTGCAACTCCAAAACCGCCAGACGATAATAGAGATCCTCGCGAAAACGGTTCTCGCGAATGGCGTTGGCCAAGCTTTTGTTGGTGGCGGCAACGACGCGCACATCCACAATGATCTCCCGGTCGCCACCGACGCGCCGCAACGAGCGTTCCTGCAACGCGCGCAACAATTTGGCCTGCATGTTCGCCGGCATATCGCCGACTTCGTCAATAAACAACGTGCCGCCATTCGCTTGTTCGAAGAGGCCAATACGTTTCTTGACGCCGGTCGCGGTGCCGGGTTCGATGCCGAAAAATTCCGACTCGACCAAATTTTCCGGAATCGCGGTGCAGTTGATGGCGAGAAACGGGCCGTCGGCGCGCTTCGAGTTATAATGAATGGCACGCGCCACCAGCTCTTTACCGGTGCCGGTTTCGCCATAAATCAACACATTGGCTTCGCTTTTGGAGAAATTGCGCAGTTGCGCTAAAATTTTTTGAATGGCGGCGCTCTGTCCGAGAATGGCATTGGCGGTAAATTCTTTTTTAACGGCCTCGCGCAGCACGAGGTTTTCCAAACGCAGTTTCTCCTGCGCTTCGCGCAACGCTTCATAAAGCCGGAGATTTTCCAACGCTTGTGCCGTATAGTTCGCGGTGGCATTCAACAATTCGATATCGACATCGCGATACGGCTCGCCGGAAAGTTTGGGTCCGAGAAAAAATGCGCCGACGCTTTGTTCTTGGCTCGTGAGGGCCGCCGACGCCAGAAAATCTTTTGAAGAAACCTCAAAAAGGGTTTGGAGTTTTTGCGTGATCTGCTCTAAACTGTGCAATCCGTTTTCTTGTAGGCGGGCGTTAATGCTTTCGCTGGAATATTCCCCACGACTGCTGACGCACCGCCAGTGATTGGTTTCGGGGTCACGCGCAAAAGCTGCGGCGCGGCCGGTGCCAAAGGTTCCCGCCAAAATTGCCAATACACTGGTGAAAATGGCCTCGCTCTCGCGGCAGGCCGCCAGTGTTTGTGCCACTTCGAATAATGTACTCAATTGGAAAACCCGATGTTCGAGCTCCCAAAGGCGATCAGTTGTGGAGGTTGCTTGCATAATAAACTATGTTGTGGCTATAGTATAAAAAGCGAGAAGGGGAAATGCAAGGGGAAAAATGAAACCATTGCACCGTATAAAATAAAAAAGCCACGGCGACAGCCGTGGCTTTAACAGAGATGGCACTTTTAAAAACTATGCGGCGCCAACTTGCACGACGCTGCCATTGCGCGGAAGATTCTGCGCCGTCACAAATTCCGGTTGCGACGCAATGCCAACGCGTCGCGGTGACAGAGCCGGCGTCCACAAAACCCGTTCGGACTGGTGACGCGCTTCGGCCTCCTGCGAACCGCGCTGCAAGGCTTGACTCATCACTTCGCCGATAAGTTGGGTGTAATTGCGGCCCGAGGCCCGGGCCGAGCGCGCCAACCCCGCCTCCGGCGAAATATCCGGATTCGGATTGACTTCCAAAATATACGGTTCGTTATCCGGCGATAGGCGAAAATCGACGCGACCATAATCGCGACAGCCCATGACACTGAACGCCTGAACTGCGAGGTTTTGAATTTTCAACGTCAGCGCTTCATCCAACAGTGCCGGACATTGCGCGCCGGCGGTCCAGTTGTATTCGTCGCTGCCGGCAACCCATTTCGCGTTGTAGGTGCAGATTTTCGGCAAATGCGCCGGGATGTCGAGAATAATTTCCGAGATCGGCAGCGCCACGGGAATTTGATCTCCCAGCACTGACACGTTCAACTCGCGGCCGTCGATGTATTCTTCCACGATGGCCGGTTGATGATAGGTCTGCAATACCCATGCGACGCGGCGGCGCAAATCCGCGAGATTGTTGACCACTGCGTCGAAATCCACGCCGAGACTCGCGTCTTCATGCGCAGGTTTAACGATCACCGGATAGCGCAGCGAGCAACGCCCCGGCACTTCGCTGCACATCATGCCATTTGGCGTCGGCAACTTCGCCTGCTTTAACAAAGTTTTCGTATTCCATTTATTGACCGCGGTGGCCAAGGCCAGCGGCGGTGCGCCGGTGTACGGAATGCCGAGCAATTCATACGTGCAGGCAAAGTGCATTTCATATTGATTATCGCCCTGCCAACCTTCAACGAGGTTGAAGATCGCATTGGGGCGAAAGCGCATCACGCGATCCATGAACATCGGCGCGGAACGCTGGATGCCGCCGATGCCGACGGCATAGCCTAATTCCAACAAGGCATCACGCACGGCATTCACCTGATCCATAACGCCGGCTTCTGAGAGAAAATCAATGTCGCGGCCGCGCTGTTCACGCTTCGGAACATTGTAGGCGATGAGAATGCGTTCGGAGGACGTCATGCCAGCACCTCCTCGCGCCAGTGGCGAGTTGCAGGTTGCGGGTTGTGCTTTGTCGACGTCAAATTCAAACGCTTGCATGCCGTATCCAAAAACGCCAACAAAATATCGTCGAACGTCCTGCCGGCGGCGTAGCGTGCTTTGGGAAAG
>CAYUVM010000204.1:0-7606 GCA_964447935.1 uncultured Cytophagia bacterium
CCCACCGGGCTTTCGACGGTGAAGGTTTTGTAAACCGCGGATTGGGCAGCAAGCGTTGCGAACGTCGCGCCCTCGATTTGCCACATGACTTCAGGCCAAGCCTGGCTGCGATACTCGCCGCGGCCACGCAACTCAAAACGATAGCGGCCGGCTTGCGGAAAATGCAATGAAGTCGCGAGGTAGCCTTCCGCATTCAGATTCCACCCCGGCGATTCTGCGTGGCCAACGGTTTTAATCGGCATCTGTTCCGCTTCAATCCATTCATCCATCACGTTGACAGCAGTAGAAAAATTTTGTGGCGTTGATTTCCACTCGCGGCCATCCGCGGTTTGCGATGAGAGCGTAACAACATAAACCATGTCGTTGCGCAATTCCTCAAGAATCAACTCATGCTGTGTCGTTTCTTTGCGGTCAAAAACCTGAATGCGCCGGCCATCGGGCAATTGCAAATCGGCGCGGCTGTCTGCCGGCTCGGGCGTTTGCCATTGGAAACGAACGTGGCGAATATCCACTTGCTCACGTTGCAATCCGCTGACCTCGCCAACCGTAACGAGACTCGGCGCCGGCACGGGGCGCAACACCACCGCCCCATCAAGCGTTGCCGTTGGTGTAATCAGCATCGTCTCGCCGGTTGATTTAAAAATCCGCGCCGGGTATAATGTTTCCGCAATCGGATCAAACCATGACAACGAAAAATGCTGGTTGGCCGGCAGTTGCACTCGCATCCGGCCGCCACGCGCATGATAAGCCACATATTCTTTGCCCGGATCGGCCAACAGTTCCGTTTGACCATCAAGCACCAACTCCCGATGCGGTGTCAACGCCGGCCAGTTGGTTTGATTTTGAAAAAAGTTGAAAAAAAACCCATATTGCCGCGCGGCTTCTTGATCGGCGGGATCGGCCAAATCCCAATATGTCGGCGGCAAATCAAAACCTGGATCGTACGGATAATGGCCGTTCGGATCATAAAACGTGTGGTGAAAACCGGCAACAAAATATCCGCCCGCTGAAAAAATCGACCATCCACCGGTGCGCGTATAATCAGCATTCTGCGTAATGCCATGATACGGATGCACGCTGGCCGGCACGTGATAGCCGTATTCGCCGTTTACGACGGGTTTGTTGTAAACGCGATCGGCGCGAATGGAATCTGCCAGAAACTCGCCGGCATCACGAAGTTGGTGCATGATATAACTCAGCCACGGCTCATTGGCGAATTCCCGATTGGTAAAACTATCGGAAGGATGAATCGATA
Organism: uncultured Cytophagia bacterium; assembly: GCA_964447935.1. Taxonomy (GTDB): domain Bacteria; phylum Zhuqueibacterota; class Zhuqueibacteria; order Zhuqueibacterales; family Zhuqueibacteraceae; genus Zhuqueibacter. The sequence continues at coordinate 1,256 of CAYUVM010000204.1, forward strand.
GCGGATGATCAAACGGATCCGCTGCAGCGACGGCTTGGCCGACCTGGTTATAAACTTGGGGTTGAGGGAAATAAGATTGATAGTCGCCGGCCAATACCCAGAACACCTCATAAGCGGCATAGCGTGAAACCAGATACAGCGCCAGCCGTTCATACTGTTCAGTCGTCATGCGGCTGACCTCGTCGGCCCAGGTGAAAAAGAGAATTGAAACCATGCCCAGGCTATCGGCATACGCCACGCGCTTGTCGACCCATTTGAAAAAATTCGGATTCAGCCGGTCGTAATCGCGCGTCTCTTCATTAAACATGCTGAACGGCGCGCCTCCTTCGTTGTTTTGATAGTCATAACGATTGTGCACAACAATGGTATGATAGGCATTAAAACTTTGGGCGCGACGCTGGTTAATGTATGGTTTGAAACGCGTTTCAAACCCAACGCCGGAGCTCATGCCGTCCCAATTGGTGTCGCCCATCAGCAAAAACGGCGACCCGTCGCTGCGCTCAAATTGATCGGGCCGCGCTTTGCTCACGCGCACGAAACCGGCTTTGGCCGGTGTTGCGGGCACAGCTTGAAATGATCCCGCGGTGATAAAATTGGCGTCGCCGCTTTCCGTATGATACGTCCAGACGCCGGGTTCGTTGGGTGAAAAACGGATGCGCCATGTAGAGCCTCCGTCCCAGAAACCTTTCAATCTTAAAATCTGCCCGGTTGGCGAGGTGAAAACACCCATGACCTTTGCTTCGAGGTACGAATTATCGTATCCGGCGGTTGACGATAATATCACTTCAAACGGCTTATACAAAGGCACCGTTGTTGGCGTGGACGATTTTGTTGTAAATGTCGCATCGTTGCCGACGGCCAGATTACCGGCGGCATCTTTAGAGCGCACGCGATAATGATAGGTCGCGCCCGTTTGCAAATCTGACAGCGTAACCACATGCGAGGCCACAAGTGCCAAGTTGAGTGGGGTCGAAGCCCCATAGCTCGTGGTCAAGCCATATTCTACTTGTGAGTCGCTAATTTTATCTGTCGTCCAAGTAATTGTTGCAGCCGAGGTGGTTATATTGCTCGCGGCGACATTCGAGATGATCGGCGGTTGCGTGTCCGTTGCATCTGTCGATTGAATCCGCAGCCAATCCACGCGGAGATTGCGATCATTCGGCGGATCCCAATAATCGTTGATGAAAGCGAGGGCAACTTGATGCATTCCGGCACTAACGGTCAAATTCACTACGAATTCAGTATAAGTCGAGCTGTTGACTGTAATCACCGTTCGTGGAGCTTGATCAAGGCGTAACTCGGCTTGCGACCACTCGCCGGCAACAAAATCGCCTTGCGCCCGCAATGTAAATTGGTACGCGCCGGATACTGGAAATACCACATTTTGCGCAATGTAGCCGTTATCCCACAACACCCAACCGGGCGGCCGCAGATCACCGGTGGTTTTGATCGGCATAGTTTCCGCTTCCAAAGTCACCTCGAAACCCGGCGTGGCGGGCAATGTTGTGAACGTGAAATCGCCGCTCGTTGTCAAATTTCCCGCCGCATCTTTGGACTTGACACGATAATGATAGGACGTGTTCATTTGCAAATTCGACAGCGTCATCGAATGCGATACAACTAACGTCGGGTCAAGCGGAGTCGAGACTCCATAACTCGTGGTCAGTCCGTATTCCACCTGCGAATCTGCCGATTCGTTCGTCAGCCAGGTTATTTGCGCCTGGTTAGCAGTAATATTTGACGCGGTTAAATTGCTGATTTGCGGCGGCTCGATATCGCCCGTGTCATTATTATTTGCAATAGAGAAATCATCAAAAGCAATGACGCCGTTCGAAGGGGTGCTGTAGCCGGCTAATTCGCAATAAAAAGGCGAGTCGAGAGAATAACCGGGCAATTGAAACGGCTCATGATAAGTGTCAATCCAAGTGGCGCCATCGAGCGAAGCTTCAAAATAAATCATCGCCGCATCGAACCGCAAACGCAGATAAACGGTGCCGTTGATGCTGAGATTGCCCGTCACTTCCAATTCCCCGAGAACATCATCCTTCTTCCACTGCGCATACAACTGGTATGGACCTTCCGGAATCGGCCGAAACGTGTAAAAGCGATACCAGTTTGATTCTTCATAAATGCCGTGCCGGGCTGAGGGCGCATACGTGGGACTTATGCCGACGCAACCATCGTCATTCGGTTGCGCTACTTTTAATCTAACAGTGGTATTACGTGCCGCAAAGGTATTGCGAGTTATAATCCAACTTGTTGTGGCTAATTCTGAATGCAATTCCAACACATTGTTGGCTACCGTGGCAAAGTGCTTCGGGTTACTGTCTTTACGCCATTTGCTCAAGTCCAAGGCGCCGGCATTGAAATTATCCGCGAAAATAATGGCCTGGCTGCATAACCGCGATGGCGTAAAAAACGCCGCGAGCATAGCCACATACAACAAAGCCTTTATACAGCGTTGTGCGGCGGTTTGTCGATCAAGCAAGAAAAATCTCATGATAAACTCCTTTGGGTAAAAAATGATTGCTTAACGTAAAATTGTCGCTCTTTTAATAAGCTGAGACCAGGTGTTGGTCTGTTCTATGCGATAGCGCAGATGCACGAAGTAAATTCCCGAGCTTAAGTCATAGCCGGCGTTATTTTTTCCATCCCACCGGATTTCATGTTGCCCGGCCGCGAGCTTGCCCGATTTCAAATTACGCACCACATGACCGAGCGCATCATAAACTTTCAATTCAAATTCGGCGGTTACCGGCAGCTCGAAAGCGAGTTGCGTCGATTGCTTAAAGGGATTGGGGTAATTCTTTAACGTAAACTGCACCGGCTGTTGTGTGGCCGATTCTGCGACCGCACTGAGTGGCGCCGCTTTGCTGCGCGGCACGAGAGATTTGTTTCCAGCCCAAATGGCGAAATCGTCAACGGCCAATGTCGCCGCGCTTTCGGTTTTTCCGCCGGCAAGCTCATAATGAAAAGCATCTCGTAGCAAGTAACCAGGAAGAGCAAAAACCTCGCTGTAGCCGGTGGTCCAATTCATGCCATCTACAGAAGTCTCAAAGAAAATTTTCTGCTCATCAAATCGTAACCGCAGATAGATGCCAGCCTGGCTGGTCATCTTGCTCGCCACTTCGCGCTCGCCGTTAATTCCATTCTTGCGCCACATAACGAGCAACCGATATGGCCCATTGGCAACCTGCCGATAAACATAAAAGCGGTACCAATTCGGCTCTTCGGCAAAACCGTTGCCGGCATTTGGCGAAAACGTCGGGCTTATGCCGAGAGAACCGCCGTCGCTCGCTGGAAGCAGCCGCGCGGTAACGGCTGAATGGCGCGCCACAAAATTATCCCGGGTTAACACCCATGCCGTCAGTGCGCTATTCGATTGCAATTTCAGGCTATTCCCCGCCAAGACCAAAGGGTTTTGCATCCGTGTGTTGCTCACCCATTTCTTCACCTCCAGCATGCCGGTAGTGAAACTATCCGCAAATACTGGCGCAGCCGTTCCGGTTGCGGTGAAAGTAAAGTCACTGCTGCTGGCCGTATTCTGCGCCGCATCTTTTGCGATGACGCGATAATGATAGGTGGTGTTCGGCAACAAGTTTGTTAACAGGATCGAATGTTTGGTGGCCCCGCTGCCAGTGGTCGCCGATTTATTGCCGTAGCTTATCGTCGGACCATATTCTACTTGTGCTTCACATGGCTTGTCGGTGTTCCAGGTAATACGCGCAGTAATGTTCTCAAGAACAGCAGCCGCAACTTGTGTAATTCGCGGCAAGGTGCTGTCGAGTGGCGTTATTGGCGCAGGGGCAATCGAAAAATCATCAATGACGAGCGCGCCGTTACTCTCGGTATTGTAGCTGGCTAATTCATAATGAAAGGCCTCATTTAAAGTATACCCGGTCAAGCTGAACGGCTCAGCGTATGCCGTGTGCCAGTTCGTATAATTCGAGGAAACTTCAAAATAAATTTTATTCTCCTCGCACCGCAGACGCAGGTAAATTTCGCCTGTAATGTTGAGGGACCCGGTGACATCCAGGCCATCAACCACATTATTTTTCTTCCATTGCACATACAGGCGCTGCGGCCCGCTGTTGCCTTGGCGATAGATATAAAATCGATACCAGGTCGGCTCGTCGTAAATGCCAACGGGTGAATCCAATGAACGGGTTGGACTGATGCCTAAGCTGCCGTCGTTGCTGGGTTGCACAATTTTAACAGTAATCATCTTCTGGCGCGCCTTCAGCGCTTCGCGCGTAATCACCCAGCCTGATTGCGCGCCGGCTGAACGCAACTCGAACGCCTGCTGAACAACTTTGGATAAATTTCCGCGGTTGCGGCCAAGTTCCCAGCGATTAGCATCGAGAACATTCTGGCTAAAGCCATCGGTAAAATCCGTTACTGTTGGCGCTGGCGTCTCGTTACCATCGGTAATAAAAATCAGCTCCGGCTGAAAATTAGTGGATTCCCGGGAATCGAAAGAAATCAACTCGGACGTTTTGCTTAACAAAACAAAATCGTATGCGCCGTTTTCTTTAAGCGGCAAGTTTAAGGGAATGTCGTGCCATTCACCCTCGCGCACCTCGCTCAAATTGCCCACCATTTCGCTGATCCGTCGCGGTTTCGTTTGCCACGTTGTTTCATTTTCTTCCCAACTTTCTTCAAGCTCATGAATCAAAATTTGCCCGCCATGAGCCTTGCGCACATGCAGACGCAGACTTGCATTTTTAAACGCGCGGCTAAGGCCCGTCGCTTGAAAACGCAGATAACTTTCTCGGCCTTTTCCTGCGAGTAAATTCATCCAGCCAAAGTTGCCGCGATCACGCGTCGTGCCATAAAGCCCGGCCGTCTCGACATAAGTGTCGGCGCTGGGTTTGAAGAGGTAACGCCCATTGTGCAACGTGGTAAAAGTTTGATCAGCCGAAATCGTGCGATTGCCGGCTTGGTCGAGTGCCACGAGGCGATAATGATAAAGCTGATCGGGCTGCAGCCGATCGAGCGTGATTATAAATTCTTGCGCCGGCAAGCCGAGCACCGGAGTTTGATTGCCATACTGCGCGGTCAGGCCGTATTCGAGAAAGCACACTGCAGGTTCGTCGGTCGACCAGGCAAGCTTGGCGGCATTCGCGTATAACTCAGTCACCGGTGCGTTTGTAATCTGCGGTGGGACGTGATCATCCGCAGAAATATATTCCCGCACGACAAGGTTGGAATAAATCGGCCCCACCAACGCGGGGTACTGATTGTTTTTGAAATCCGTGACAAAATCGGCGCTGACCGTATAATCCCGGCCGAGGAAGAGAAAGCGCAGTTTAAAATCTTCCGCATGAACGTGTGTGAGATAAAGTTTACCGTTCCGAAAGTATTGCAACTGTTTGCCGCGCCAGACGACTTTCAGGCGCTGCGAACCTTCCTTTTCCCACGCTTCGTGCATTATCGTGCTCTTCTCGGCATAGGAATTCTGCGTCCATGAAAGCATTTTGATGCCCTCACCGTAATTTGCGCCGGCGTGCAGATCCCACAATGATTCCAAATCTTCAACGGGATGATGGTTGCCCCACGGATTCGTAAACATACTAAGAAAGTGATGGCGATAATACGTGTTCTGTTCTTGCGGTCGAAAATTTCGCACTTCGAGATCGACCGCGCCATTTTCAATATAGCGGCCCAGATCAAACACAATCATATCCTCAGCGCCGGTGACCTGCCAGCCGCCGTTCTCGATAAATCTTCCTCCCTGCTGCTTGCCTAGTGTGCTCATTCGCAAGGGATCATGCAATACGATTGCCGACTCATCGTTGGCTTGAGCAGCGCTGCGGCCTTCCGTCCAACCGTTCGCGTTTGCAAAGGGTATGCGCGCCACTAAAAACCAAACTGCCAGCAAGCTGCAAACGGGGTTGCGAAAAAACTTCTTAACAATTGACATAAGCTTCTCTCCACACGAGCGTAAAATTTTTTGAGTTAAAGTGTGCCTCACTGAGGCCCACCAATAAATTTATGGTCTACCGCATTTTCGGAGAATTTCCCCATTCTCCGCAAACGGCTTCGGGGTCAGTCACAACAATTCGACGGATTTATTAAAAACGTCTCACCACTTTTCAGAAAACCAAATTGCCAAAACCACTTTTAAGCGTCACGCTTTGCAAGATTTCTTCAGAGTTCATTTCAGCAATGAAAGCTTTTTCTTGGCGACAAACTCTCCAGCTTGCAGCGTGTAAAGATAAACGCCGCTGGCGACGCGCCTGCCGTTATCATCCCTGGCATCCCATCTCACCCGATGATGGCCGCGCTGATACTGCCCAGCGATCAAATGCCTTACCAATTGACCCTCAGTGTTATAAATCGCCAGCGTCA
>CAYUVM010000205.1:0-7606 GCA_964447935.1 uncultured Cytophagia bacterium
GAAACAAATGCCGCAAATACGCGCGCGTAAACGTGCGGCAGGCATAACAATCGCAATCTTCCTCAATTGGGCGGAAATCTTCGCGGAAAATCAAATTCGTTAAATTGAGCGGCCCGTTGGCCGTAAACACCTGGCCTTTGCGGCCGTTGCGCGTCGGAATCACGCAATCGAACATATCGACGCCGCGATGCACGGCTTCGACCAAATCTTCGGGCTTGCCCACGCCCATCAAATAACGCGGCTTGTTTTCCGGCAACAGCTCGTTGCAAACTTCGATCATTTCAAACATTGCGCTTTTCGGCTCGCCGACCGCGAGTCCGCCAATGGCGTAGCCCGGAAAATCATGCGCCAGCAATTGCTCGCAACTCAATCGCCGCTGATCAATAAACGTGCTGCCTTGCACAATAGCAAACAGCGCTTGCAAGTGTCCGTACAACGCCGGCGAATTTTGCCACGCCTGAAAACATCTTTCTGCCCAGCGCGAGGTGAGCGTGGTGGATTTCTCCACATAGCTACGCTCAGAAGGGTAGGGCGGACACTCATCCAGCACCATCATAATATCCGAGCCGAGACAGCGCTGCGTGCGCACGACGCTCTCCGGCGTGAACTCATGATACGAGCCGTCGATATGCGATTGAAATTTGACGCCGTTCTCATGAATCTTGCGGAGTTCCGACAAGCTGAAAACTTGAAAGCCGCCGCTGTCTGTTAAAATCGGCCGGTTCCAATTGGCAAACTTGTGCAACCCACCCGCTTGTTGCATCAACGCCTCGCCGGGCCGCAGATATAAATGATACGTGTTGCCGAGAATAATCTGCGAGCCGACATCTTCCAACTCCTGCGGACTCAGCGTCTTCACCGTGCCCTGCGTGCCCACCGGCATAAACACCGGCGTGAGGATCTCGCCGTGATCGGTGGTGATTTTCCCGCAGCGGGCGCGGGTGTCGGGATCTTGTGAAAGAACTTGGAAGAAAAAACTAGTAGCTGGTCGATATATCGGCTTCATTCTCAAATTTGATTCAATTCTAAAGACGTGGTATCAATTTCAATAAGCAAGAATAAAATTAATCTGAAAATCAGTCTTCTGTAGTAAGCGAGTCAGTCCATTTCATCTTCAATTCATTTCGCAATTGGGATTGACTGTCATATATTTCCAACTTCGGTAAAGAAATAAACAAACGATCTTGTTCAATACAATATTTCAAGAATTGCGAAATAATTTTAAGCCAATCTGATCTAGAAAGCTTCGATTGCATTATTTCACGAATTTTAGAAACCAACTCATAGCTTCGATTTGGGGTCACAAGTGCCATGTGGCTCACATAAACATCTTCTGTTAAGCAAAATTCTAAATGTATTTTACCAGAATAAGTGATTTTTACTCTTTGTTCTTCGTAGACATTTTGATCTGTAGGATCATAAGGCTCCACAAGGCGATAATCTAATAAATCTTTCAAGTGGGCTCTAATGATACTTCTTGAGATTCCTGTCGACTCAAAGTAATTTTGTATGTCGTCTATGCTAATATATGCATCTTCTGTGTCTTTGTATTCATTCTCTCGATCAGATAATAGTCTGAGTATTGACAATTTTAACAATGGGCTCGTGATCTGATCAGATTTTATTAGAAAAAGATTTAGAATAAATTCACTATGCTCTTGGCAAAAATAATTATAATCACCATAGATCAAAGCTTTTTTAATTTGATACCTAGGAACTGAAAGTGCGTCGCCTGCAAAATATGTTGTAACTAATTGATCTATGCTGATTAAAGGTGAAGTAACTATACGTTGTGAAATACGAAGGCTTCTTCTTATATCGTGATTGGAAATCCAACCCACCATACGTGCCACATAATCAGTGTTTATTAAGATGTCTTCGATGCAAGCAGCAAAAGCTTGGATGTCATTTATGTTTAACCTAATACCCTTGCTTAAGAAATATTCGCCCTTTACACTTTTTTCTTCGTCTATTTTTTCTTTAATAAAAGAAACCCTTCTTTTTAATATTTCCTTTGTTGAAGGTACCGGTAAATAGAAAGACCTAGTTATATACGATTGAAGTGGGCCAGATTTAGAAAGCTGCCAGATTGTCCTATCGGTAATAGGACAAATAACAAAAGAAAAGACTTGTCTATGAAGAGACTGTGCAAATTGAAATATCTGTTCTTGGAATAATTGTGGGAAGTGATCGGCATTGTCAAATATAATGCAAGGCATTAGACGCCTCGATCTAACTGCATCTTGTAATAGGTACTCTATATATTTCGATGGGTTTTCCGCGATCATTTTTGCAATATACTCGCCAAATTTAATTTTAAATTCTACTTTATCCTTTTGATAAAGAAACTTATGCTCGCCATTCTGCCATCTTTTGTAATCTCGGAAAAAAATTCCTTGTAGTTCTTCAAATGTTGGAGTTTTGTCTTTAAACAAAGTTTCTTCGATTGTTTCCTTGAGTTTGTTAATAAGCCAGTTATTGATATTCAAGATGTCGCCACTCGAATCGGCAAGGTCTATTCGGATAACTAAACATTTGTGTCTCAATTCAAGATCCAGAATCAATCTAAAAAAACGATCTACAAAAGTTGATTTTCCTGAACCTTTATTGCCAATTATAAGTACAAATTCTCCCCTTTTAGTTTCTACTGCTGCTCTAATGTGTTCTTGGAGTTCCGTTCCTCGATCAGTTGAAACTACATCAATTTCATTTATTAGGTTTTTTGTGATTTTCTCTAGGTTGCTGTCAGCTTCCTGGCTTTCTTTTGACTCAACGAAGCATTTCGCCAACATTTCTGGGTCATCTTCACCAGACATTGTACTGAAGAAGCCTCTAAATATTTGATCAAGGTCATGTGAAAATTTTGATTTATTCAAGAGACGAATTTGGTTATCGTCGATTGCCTGAAATAAATTTTCCGAATGTTGAATTTGTAATCCTTCTATTTCATATATCTTTATTTTATAAAGTTGGTTTATAACACCTTGTTTCGAGAACAAATCATAAAAAGAAGCAAAGTTATCGCGAATAGTAGTTAAGTTTGGGAATGCAATTGCCTTGCCTTCGTCGGGAGGTTTCCCATCAGTACGGACTGCAATAAATCCTATCCACTCGAAACCCGATGTCAGTATTGCAAATGATACACCTACTTCAATACAGTATCTTTTTGCTTGTTGGATGCCTTCTTTTGCTGATACTAGTGCCGGTCCGTTGATTTTGTAACCAGCAAGACGTGGATTCTTAGTATCTATTAACAATGTGGATTGTTTTTTGGCTTCAACAACTAATCGATTCCTTCCCTCTGAATGAATTAGATAATCAATATATCCAGAATCCGTATGTCTTTCTGTAGAAATTTCTTTGTAATTCCAACCGAGTACATCAGTCAACATTCGGTCAATAATTTTAAAACGTACGTCCTGTTCGGTTTCAACGGTTTCGGCATTTTGAACCCAGTCTGAGTATAGCTGGTCAAATTTCTCTTTTGCTTTATCCATGTCCATTTTTGTATTCTCCTAGTCATTAAAAAATGTTTCTTTAAAACTGTAGAAAATTTTTGCATCTAATTTATCTATAATAATTTCTCCAACGCCTCATCCACTTTCTCCACTGCCACCACTTCAATGCCTGGAATTTTTGCCAAACCCTTCGCGGCGAGTTTCGGAATCACGGCTTGTTTGAAACCGAGCTTGGCGGCTTCGGTGAGGCGCTTGTCGATTTGCGGCACGGCGCGAATCTCGCCGCCGAGGCCAACTTCGCCGATGACCATCGTGTGCGGGTGAATGACGCTATTTTTCAGCGACGCCGCGACGGCGACGACAACGCCCAAATCCGCGGCGGGTTCTTCGAGATCAACGCCGCCGGCGACATTCAAAAAAACATCGTGCGTGCCGACGCGCAGGCCGACCCGTTTCTCGATCACCGCGAGCAGCAGCGCGAGGCGTTTCACATCGAAACCGTTCGCGGTGCGTTGCGGCAAGCCATAATTGCTCGGCGTGAGCAGGGCTTGCACTTCCACCAAAATCGGGCGCGAGCCTTCCATCGTACAGACGACCACAGAGCCGGAAATGTTTTCTTTGCGCTGCGCCAGAAAAATTTCCGAGGGGTTCGTGACTTCGCGCAGGCCCAATTCGTGCATTTCAAACACGCCGATCTCGCGCGTGCTGCCGAACCGATTTTTCACCGAGCGCAAAATGCGGAAGAAATGATCGCGGTCGCCTTCGAATTGCAGCAGCGTGTCGACCATGTGCTCCAACGTTTTCGGCCCGGCAATGAAGCCGTCTTTGGTCACGTGGCCGATGAGAAAAATCGGGATGCTGCGCTGCTTCGCGAGATTCAGAAACGCCAGCGCGCATTCGCGCACTTGACTGACGCTGCCCGGCGGACTCTCGAACTCGCTGCGAAACATCGTTTGAATCGAGTCAACGATGATCACTTTCGGTTTGAGCTTTTCAACTTCGTCGAGAATGAGGTCGAGATTGGTTTCAGCAAAAATGAACAAATAGAGCGAGTCAATACCGAGCCGCTGCGCGCGCATTTTCGTTTGCCGCGCGGATTCTTCGCCGGTGACGTACAGCACGCAAAAATCCGGCTGCGCGAGTGCCGCGGCTTCCTGCAGCATCAACGTCGATTTGCCGATACCCGGATCACCGCCGACTAAAATCAACGAGCCCGGCACGATACCGCCGCCGAGCACGCGGTTAAATTCCTGGCTGCTGCAACTAATGCGCGCATTTTCATCGTGGGTGATTTCCGCGAGTGGCAGCGGCTTTTCGCGCTCCAAAACTTTGATGCCGCCGCGTTTCGGTTCCGGCGCAGATTTTTCTTCGACAAAGCTGCTCCAGCTTCCACATTCCGGACATTTGCCAACCCAGCGCGGACTTTTGTGGCCGCAGGTTTGACAAACGTATTCGACGGAGGATTTTTTGGTGAAACGGGGCATTAGAATTATGGATTAGTGGGGCGTTGGATTAATGACACGATTTTTTTCTCAAGCCATTCAACCAATTCTGGTCTCTTAATTTTTCCGCTTGCCAAATTGAGAAACAATTCTTCCTGTTCATCAACGGAAGCGTCGATTTCATAACCGTTCAATACCAGAAAAATTTCCATCGCGGCATGGGCGACTCTTTTATTCCCATCAACAAAAGGGTGATTCATCACCAGTGAATAAGCCAATGCTGCCGCTTTTTCTGCAAGCGTCGGATATAAATCTTGCCCACCAAATGTCATTTCCGGTTGAGCGAGAGCAGATTCCAACGCGCCAAAATCTCTAATTCCAGAAACCCCGCCAGATTCTGCGATGAGATTTTGGTGTAGTTCCAGTATTTGGAAAAGCGTCAAAAGTTGCAGCACGCTAGCCGTTTATAAAGCTCCGTGTTCTTTTTAGTAACGTATCGCATCGCATGAATGAATTCAGAATCCAGATTGGCAAGTCGTTCTTGCAGGCTGGCCAGCATAAAATCTTCCGGCTTAACGCCGGACTTTTGAGCAGCCGTTCTGAGCTGCACGGCAATTTCATCCGGAATATTAATGGTGAGTTGTTCCATGACTTGCGACCTTTTATTTTCGACGCAAAATTGTTTTGAATTTCAATGATCCAAAAATTCAGCAATCCCCAAATCCATTAATCCAACGATCCATCAACCCATTTTTAGTACACTTCCAACGGCCCATCGGCGCGGCCTTCAATGAATTGTTTCACCACCGGATGATTCGTGCGGCGTACCTCATCGGTAGTACCGGTGAAAATGACTTCGCCGTTATGCAGCATGGCGAAACGGGTTCCGACTTTATAAGCGCTGGTCATGTCGTGGGTGACGACGATCGAGGTAACGCCGAGTTGTTGGTTGCATTCAATAATCAGTTCGTTAATGGCATCGGAAGTAATCGGATCGAGGCCGGTGGTCGGTTCGTCGTAGAGCACAAATTCGGGATCCATCATCAGGGCGCGGGCCAGGCCAACGCGTTTTTTCATGCCGCCAGAAAGCTCGGCGGGTTTGAGGTGTTGGGTGTTCGGCAGTCGGACCAACTGCAACTTCTCCGCGACGCGCCGGTTGATTTCGGCCTCATCGAACATGCGATGCTCGCGCACCCCGAGCGCAACGTTCTCGCCGACCGTCATCGAATCAAACAGCGCCGCGCCTTGAAAGAGCATTCCAAATTTGCGGCGCATCCGATACAGATCGCGCGTTGAGGCGGCGGTCACTTCTTCGCCATCGACATAAATTTGTCCGGCATCGGGTTGCACCAAACCGATGATGTGTTTGAGCAGAACGCTTTTGCCGCAACCACTGCGGCCAATAATAATTTGCGACTCACCTTTTTGAATGTCGAGATTAACCCCGCGCAAAACCGGTTTGCTGCCAAAGCTTTTTTGCAGATTTCTTATTTCAATCACAGGCCAAGAATAGACTTTAAAAAATAATGGTTGCTAACACATAATCGTGAATCAGAATTAACGCCGACGAGATGACGAACGCTCGAATCGTCGCGCGCCCCACGCCTTCGGCGCCGCCCCGGGTTTGGAAACCCACATAGCAACCGACCAACGCAATCGTCGCCCCGAACACCAACGCTTTCGTCAAGCCGCCGATCACGTTGCGAATCGCAAAGGAGGATTGCACGCTGTCGAGAAAAACGTGAGTGGGCTGGCCGATCAATACATTCGTAACCAACAACGCGCCCAGCACCGCGATCAAATTGGCGAAGATGGTTAGAACCGGCGTCATGATCATGCCCGCATAAAACCGGGGCAGCGCCAGATAATGCGCTGGATTGATGGCGAGCGACTCCAGTGCATCGATCTGTTCCGTCACTTGCATGGTGCCTAATTCCGCTGCAATCGAGGAGCCGACGCGACCGGCTAAAATAATTCCGGTGAGTACCGGCCCCAATTCGATAAAAATCGCCGTGCTGGTTCCCGCGCCGATGTAATCAAGTGGAACAAGGCCCTCGAATTGATAGGCCGCCTGCCACGCTGAAACGGCCCCGGTAAAAACGGCGATGACCGTAACGAGCGGCAAAGAATGCACCCCGATGAGCAACATTTGATCGAGAATGAGGCGGCGGTTTCGCCAAAGATGGATGCTGCCGCGAAAAATTTTGCCCAGCAGAATGAAGATCGCCCCGGTTTGCTCGATCAACGTCAAGAGCGCGCGTCCCACCGCCCGAATGGGCGCCGCGATCACGTCCTTTAACAACACGGTGTTGGTATGTGGTTGCGCAAGCGTTGCCTTTCCTCCGTTTGCATGTGCTTTTAAAAATATAGATTTCTTCCTCGAAAGTCAAGTGCTCATTGAATTTTATCGAACAAAATGCCCGGCGCCCGGGTTTTAATTTTTATCGGCGGCAGCGGGAAATAGAACTTGACAAATTTAAAAAATCTATATATATTGCGACAGTTTTGAACTGGCCCAACCTGTGCTTCCTTTTAATAGTGGTTGAGGCGAGACGGGTCGGCCGCATTTAAGGAGGTTCCGCAGTATGGCGAGAGGTCGCGTCAAGTGGTTCAACGAAAACAAGGGATATGGTTTTATTGAGCAACCGGACGGGCAAGAGGATGTGTTCGTTCATTTTTCCACGATTCAAATGGACGGTTTCAAAA